>JASFRI010000058.1:0-14885 GCA_050115015.1 Acidobacteriota bacterium | reverse complement strand
ACCAGCATGCAGCGCGGACCCAGCGCCGCCCGGGTCTCCTCGATCAGCCGCCGGCCGATCCCCCGGCGCTGGTGGCTCGCCGCCACCGCCAGGTCCGCCAGGTAGGCCACGTAGCCGAAATCGGTGAGGGTCCGGGCGATCCCGACGAGATCGTCACCGTCCCGGGCGGTGATGGTCAGGTCGGCGTTCTCCATCATCCGGCGCATGATCCCGCGGTCGCCGGCGGGGCGGCGCTCCGCAAGCGTCGACGAGCGGTAGAGCGCGATGAAGGCATCGAGGTCGAGCACCTCGTCCCGGAGGTAGCGGACGCCCGACGGGCTCATCGGCGGCTTCCCACCGGAGCGGCCCTACATGCCGGCCGAGCGGATGCCGTCGACCCGCTTCATCAGATCCCGCCCCGTCCGCTCCGTCCGCCGCTCGCTCGCGCGGGATGCGCGGCGAACCGCCTCGCTCCGGGCCTCGTCGAAGGTGTCCGCGCCGCGACGGGACTGCCGGCGCCTCCCCACGACCAGGGCGATTGCGATGCCGACCCCGACGCCGGCGAGAAGGCCCAGCAGAAAACCGTTCTCGGATGGGGGGCTCGACATGGCGGATCATCCTCCGGCAGCGGCATCGATCCGCCCGCCGACGACCTGCCCGGCATGGGTCAGGTGGAGTGCATTCTATCAGGCCCGCCGCGATCCCGCGGCCCACCGCACGGCCCGACGGGATCACCGGACGGAAGCGCCGGGTCTCTCGGGAAGGCCGTTCAATCCGTCCCGGTCTCGTCCCGGATCAGGATCGCCTCCCGGCGGGTCTCGTTGCGCAGCACGACGAGGGTCCTGCCACCATCGGTCCACCGGAACTCGCCGACGCTGCCGGTGGGAAACTCGGTGGCCTGGCGTGGCTCCCCTCCGGAGCGGTCGACGACCCAGACGTTCCCCGCCCCCCCGGTCCGGCGGAAGAAGGCGGCGTGCTCGCCGTCGGGCGCCCAGCTATGACCCCCGATCCTCCCGTCACGGAACCGGGTCAGCGGCACCGGGTCTCCGCCCGAGAGCGAGTGCTTCCACAGGTTGGGGACGCCGTCCACCGTCCAGACATAGGTGATGGCGCTGCTGTCCGGGAACCACTCCACGTCGAAGAACTCCCCCGGCGGCGCCAGGGTGAACACCGGCTCCCCCCCCTCGGCGGGGATCACGACGATCTCGGTGCGGGACCGTCCCTCGATCTCACGGCTCCGCGCATACGCCAGCAGCTTGCCGTCCGGCGAGTATCCCCGGCTGCTGGTGGCCCCCGGCGCCACGAGCTCCGGCTCGCCGCCGTCGGTGGAGACCTTCCAGAGCTCCCGGGGCCGGTCGGTGCGGGTGAACAGGACGGTGCTGCCGTCGGGGGACACGGAACCCAGCGCCTCGCCCGTTCCCTTCGCCAGGTAGCGCGGGCTCCCTCCGTCCCGGTCCACCACGACGATATGCCCCACCACGGAGTCGCCCTGATCCTCGAACTGCTGCAGGACCATTCCCCGGTCCCCGGGCAGCGGTGCGATCCCGAAGATCCACCCGGAGACGTCGGTCAGGGGGCGCCGGCCGCTGCCGTCGGGCTCGATCGCCCATACCTGCCGGAAGTCCCCCTGCGCCGCGCCGTAGAGGATGGTCCCGCCCTCGGTGGGCCGGACGGTTCCCAGCAGGTCGCCACCGGACCCCGTGAGGACCTGCCGCGGGGAGCCGTCCCCCTCCAGGGGGACCGTCCAGACATCCCCGCTGACGGAGGTGCGGAGCGTGGCCAGCGATCCCCCATCGGCGGACACGCTCACGCCGTTGTAGTCGTTCACGTCCGTGGTGATCCGGTATCGATCGCCGCCGGGGTACTCCGTGATGTAGACCTGGCTGCCGAACGTGCCGACCCCCGGCCCGGTGGCCAGGAGTCCGCTGCCGTCGGGGAGCCACGCGAGGGCGGTGATGAAGGGGATCTTGACCGCGGGAAGCGGATGCTCGGTCCCGTCGGGGACGTCGTAGACCACCGCCCGGGTCCGGATCGCGCCGACCGTGGTGATCTTCACCGCGGCGATCCGCTCCCCGTCCGGCGACCAGGCCGGGGCGGCATCCTGTGTCGGCAGCCTGTCCGGCGCCAGGACCGTGGCCACCCGGCGCTCCTCGCCCCCGGCAAGGTCGGCGACCATCAGGGCCGTGGACTGGGGCTCCGAGTAGCCACGGATGAACGCGACCTCCTCCCCGTCGGGGGAGAAGGTCACCGCCGTGTCCACGTCGAACAGCCGCTTCCGGGGGGCGCCTCCCAGGGAGGGGATCTCGAACAGGGCGCTGTAGCGCGGCGTCTCCGGATCCCGGCCCAGATAGTAGAGGTAGTTCCCGTCGGGGGAGAAGGTCAGGCCCCGGAGCGGCACCGGCTGCTCCGGCAGCACCGGCACGTCGCTGCCGGTGGCCACCTGCCGCACCCAGAGGCTCCACCGGCCCGCCGGCCCCTTGACATAGGCCAGGTAGCGGCCGTCCCGGGAGAGGGTCGTCTCGAGGATGTCGGGATCGCCCAGGAGCACGCTCATCCCGATCGAGGAGAAGGGACGCCCCTCCTGCGCGGCCCCCCGGCCGAGCAGGGACCAGACCCCGAACAGGATCCCCGCCACCCCTACGAGGCCGACGGCCCCGACGATCGCCCAGAGCCCCGGCCGGCGCCGGACCTCGAGGACCGGCGCGGAGAGGGAGGTTCCCGAAGTCGCGGAGGCGGACATCGAGTCGTACTCCTCGACAATCTCCCGCAGCTCGATGGCCAGGTCCTTGATCGACTGGAGCCGCTGCTCCGGGCCCTTCGCCATGCACCGCTTGATCACCCGCCGGAGCTCCGCGGGGACATCGGGACGGATCTCGTCGATGGGCTGCGGCTTCTCGTGCAGCACCTTGTGCATCGTCTCGATGTCCGACTCGGCGGTGAAGGGGCGCGCCCGGGTGGCCGCCTCGTAGAGGATGCAGCCGAAGGCGAACACGTCGGCGCGCTGATCCACGGACTTCGCCTGGATCTGCTCCGGGGCCATGTAGCCGACGGTGCCCATCACCATGCCTCCCTGCGTCCCGGCCACCTCCGTCGGCGCGCTGGTCGCCTCGTCGTCCCCGGTCGCCCGCTCGGTGAGCTTCGCCAGGCCGAAGTCCAGCACCTTCGCGTAGCCGTCGGTGGTGACCATGATGTTGCCGGGCTTGAGGTCGCGATGGACGATGCCGGCGGCGTGGGCCTTCGCGAGCCCTTCCGCCGCCTGCGCCAGGTAGCCGAGGAGGGTGCGCAGATCCGTCTTCTCCTGGTGGATCAGCGCCCCCAGGGTCTTGCCGCTGACCAGCTCCATGGCGATGTAATGGACGGTCTCGCCGGTCTCGTCCCCGTCGGCGCCGTGAACGGCGTCCTCGCCCACCTCGTAGATCGTCACGATGTGAGGGTGGTTGAGGGACGACGCCGACTTCGCCTCCAGCACGAAGCGCCGGATGCGCTCCTCGCTGCGGACCAGCTCCGGGGGCAGGACCTTCAGGGCGACGTTGCGCTCCAGGGTCTCGTCCTTCGCCAGGTAGACCTCGCCCATCCCCCCGGCTCCCAGGGGCCCGATCACGGTGTAGTGGGCGATGCGACTTTGTGGCTCCAGCGTTCTCGACATCCGCGTGTCTCCCTATCTCACCCCTTGAGACGCTTGACGAACTCGCCACTCCGCGTGTCGACGAGAATGCGCTCGCCGGCGGAGAGGTAGAGCGGCACCCGGACCGTGGCTCCGGAGGCCGTGCGGGCCTCCTTGAGGACCTTGCCGCTCGCCGTGTCCCCCCGGGAGCCGGGGGCCACCTCGACGACCTCGACCTCCAGGAACTGCGGCAGTTCGACGCCCAGGACCTTGCCGTTGAACACGCTGGACCGGAGCGCCAGGCCGTCGAGGAGCCAGCGCGCCGCCTCGCCGAGGCCATCCCGGCCCAGGGAGAACTGGTCATAGGACCCGAGGTCCATGAAGTGGAGGACGTCCTCCTCCGCATACAGGAACTGCACGTCGCGCACCTCCAGGTCGGGCTCGTCGAAGCGCTCTCCCGACTTGAAGGTCCGGTCGAAAACCTGGCCGGTGCGGACGTTTCGCACCTTCGTGCGCACCAGCGTCGCGCTCCCCCGCGCCGAGGGTGTCTGCACCGAGTAGTCCAGGACCTGGTAGGGGTCCCCGTCCAGCAGGACATGGAGCCCCTTCTTGAAGTCCGCCGTGGTCAGCATGGCCGGATGATACTACCGCATTCCGGGGCGTTTCCAGGTGAGGCCGACCTCCCTTCCCGGGCGGCGGAAACCTGATCTAGAATGGCGCGGCTCGTCGATCGCGCGGCACCCGGGACGACCGTGGCACGTGTCGCCCCAGCACACAAAGGAGATCTCGAGATGTCGGGTTCCGAGATGACCCCGCAGGAGGAGGAGCGCGCCCTGGCGGCGATGGGGCATCCACGGGGTACGCTGGTCATCGTGCTCGTGTACGGGCTGCTGTTCGCCCTGGGATGGCTCGGGCTCTACCTGTTCCGGTTCCTGGGACAGGGCGCCCCCCACGCCCACTGACGGCGCCGGGAGGAATCCATGCACGTCGACTTCTACGAGCGGATCTGGATGTGGGCTTCCGCGGCGCTGATCGCGGTGTTCCTCACCGCCATCGTCCTGGTGGCAGGGGCCCAGGCGGTGCAACCCCCGAGCCACATGGAGACGGTGGATCCGACCACCATCTACGAGCACCCGGAGTTCGGCGACCCGGGGGTGCGGCAGAATCCCGACGGCGGTGTCACCGTGACCGTGCTGTCGGAGCTGTTCGCGTTCAGTCCCGACCCGATCCGGGTGCCCGCCGGACGTCCCGTCACCTTCCGGGTCACCAGTGCCGACGTGATCCACGGCTTCCAGGTCGTCGGGACGAACGCCAACGCAATGGCGATCCCCGGCTACGTGAGCCAGTTCACCGTCACGTTCCCCCGGGCCGGCGAGTATCTCGTTCTGTGCCACGAGTACTGCGGGCTGGAGCACCACAACATGATGGGCAAGCTGATCGTCGAGCAGGGAGGTGCCTCATGACCGCCGCCTCCGTCCGGCAGCATCGGCTGGCCTCCGCCCACATCGGCATCGCGATCCTCGCCTTCGGGGTCGCCTCCGCGATGGGGGTCCTGCAGGGCCTCTCCATCGCCGACATCGACTATCCGGTGCGCAGTGAGAGCCTGTACTACATCTCGGTCACCGCCCACGGCGTGCTGATGGCGCTCGTGTTCACGACGTTCTTCATCATGGGCCTGGGCTACGCTCTCTCCCAGGAGGCCCTCGGCCGCATCACCGGCCGGGGCGCGGCCTGGGTCGCCTTCTGGCTGGCGGCGATCGGCTCCGTTGCCGCGGCGGTGACCATCCTGCGAGGGCAGAGCACCGTCCTCTACACGTTCTATCCGCCCATGCAGGCGCACCCGCTCTTCTACATCGGCGCGACGGGGCTGGTGATCGGCTCCTGGATCTGGGGGGGCGTGATCATCGCCTCATACCGCTCGTGGCGCCGCGACAACCCCGGGGTGCCGACGCCGCTGGCCATCCACGGCATGCTGGCGACGATCATCGTCTGGTACCTGGCCACCGCCGGCCTGGCGATGGAGGTGCTGGGGCAGCTCATCCCCTGGTCCCTCGGCTGGGTGGACACCATCGACCCCGTGGTGGCCCGGACGCTTTTCTGGTGGTTCGGCCACCCGCTGGTCTACTTCTGGCTGCTGCCCGCGTACGTCCTGTGGTACACGGCCATCCCGAAGGTCGCGGGCGGCCGCCTGTTCAGCGACCCGCTGGGCCGCATGGTCTTCGTGCTGTTCATCCTCCTCTCCACTCCGGTTGGGTTTCACCACCAGTTCGCCGATCCCGGGATCAGCGCCGGCTGGAAGCTCGCCCATACCTTCACGACCTACGCCATCCTCTACCCGAGCTTCCTGACCGCGTTCACCGTGGTCGCGTCGCTGGAGGTGGCGGGCCGCCTGCGGGGGGCCGGGGGACTTTTCGACTGGATCGGCCGGCTCCCGTGGCGTGACCCCTTCTTCACGTCGGTCGCCCTGGCGATGGTGGCGTTCCTGTTCGGCGGGTTTGGCGGCGCCATCAACGCCGCCTACGCCATGAACTCCATGGTGCACAACACCGCATGGATCCAGGGGCACTTCCACGTCACCCTCGGGACGACGGTGGCGATGACCTTCATGGGCGCGACGTACTGGCTCCTCCCCCGCCTCCGCGGCCGGGAGATGCGGCTACGGGGTCTGGCGCTGGCACAGCCCTGGCTGTGGTTCCTGGGGATGGCGCTGTTCAGCACCAGCTACCACATCGCGGGGCTCCGTGGGCTGCCGCGCCGGGTGTTCAGCGCCTCGTTTCTGGGGGAGCCGGCGGCGCAAGCCTGGATGGGCCTGACGAAGGTCGCCGCGGCCGGTGGCGTGATCCTCTTCCTCTCGTCGCTGTCGTTCCTCGTGGTGGTGGCGGCCACGTGGTTCGGCGGCCGCCGCGTGGAGGCGCCGGCCCTGCAGTTCGCCGTGCCCCTCAAGCCGGTGACCGCACCGGGGATCTGGGACCGGCTCGGGCTGTGGACCGTGGTGGCAGCGGTGCTGGTGCTGCTGGCCTACGCCTGGCCGCTGCTGCACCTGCTCGGGATGGAGCGGTTCGGCTCGCCTCCGTTCCAGCCGTTCTGACCCGGCGGCCCCGGGACGGGGTTTTCAGGCCCGGGCGCCGGGGTCGGGATCGTCCCCGGGCAGGCGGCCCTCCCGGTGCAATCGCGCGAGCGCCCGGACCGCGCGGGCGTCCGCCGGGTCCCGCACCGCCCCCCGGAGCCGCCGCACCGCCCCGGATCCGGCCGCCGGGTCGCCCCGTGCGCCGACGGCCGCGAGGGCGCGGAAGGTCTCCGCGACCGCAACGACGCTGCAGATCGGGCCGGGCGCCACCGGAGCCTCGGGAGCCAGGACACGGGCGAGGCTCGCGGCGAGCGGCTCCAGGGAGTGGCGCAGGGAGGCCACGTGCGCGCCCAGACCCGACGGCCCCTCGTGCTCCACCGGCGGTGAACCTGCTGGACGGGGCCGCAGCCGGGCGAGGCAGCGACCGATCTCCCGCTCCGCCGCCGCTCCCCCGAGCTCCGCGGCGATCGCCCCGACGAGGAGCTCCACGCGGCGGGCCTCCCGGGCCGACGCCGGGGCCCGGAGCTCGATCGCCCGCGACCGGGAGGTGACGAGCTCCTCCAGCAGCTCCGGGCCCCGGCCGGCGGCGCGGACCCCCCGGGCTGCGAGGGCCGCCTGGCTGGCCAGGGTGGACAGGGCCGCCGTCTCCTCCCGGGGAAAGCCGCCCGGGCGCCGGGTCGTCACCAGCAGGAGGCCCTCGCGGGCCGGCGGGCTTCCCAGGCCGACGAGGACCGCACCCTCGGTGGCCTCGACGGCGGCGAGACGGATCCAGTGGTGGCTCAGGATCCCGGTACGGTCCAGCGCCACGGCCCGCTCGCCCCCGAGCAGGTCGGCCACATGTCCCTCGCGCCACAGCCGGTCCGGATCCCCGGCATCCCCGGCATGAGCCGACTCGAAGGTATGCTCCACGGGATCGGCCAGGAGGATGGCCGCACCATCGACGCCCGGGAGGGAGAGCGCCACGCCCGCGGTTCCCTCCGCCACGCCCGCCAGCGCCCCGGATCGCGCGGTGAGCTCGTCGGCGGAGCTCCAGAGTACCGAGACCTGCCGGTCGCGGCGCTGCAGCGCCTCTCCGGAGGTGCGGGAGCGCAGCAGCAGCGCGGCCGCGACGGTCAGCCCCAGCGTGGTGCCGGGCACCACCGGATCGAACCACCCGCCGGTCCAGGTCAGGGCCAGCAGCACCCCCGCGGCCAGCAGGACCGCGGAGGAGGCCGCCACCAGGATGCCGGCCCCCAGTCGACCGGCAACGATGGGCCAGGCGACCGCGAGGGCGAGGAGAGCGGCCAGCGATGCCGGCGCCAGCGGCGTCAACGGCGAGAGGCGCTCCCCGCGCAGCAGCATCGCCGCGGCCTGCGCCTGGATGTCGACGCCCGCGAGGTCCCCGACCGGCGTGGCGCGGAAGTCGGGGAGCCCCGCGGCGGTCCCGCCCAGGAACACCAGGCTCCCCCGCAGCCACCGCAACTCCTCCACCGCCGCCGAACCATCCAGCAGGCTCACGGCGGAGACCCGCCGGTAGCCTGGCCGCACCGGATCGACGTAGCGGATGCGCAGCAGTTCCCGCGCTCCGGGATGCGGGGTCGTGATCCCCGGTTCGAGCGCCTCCGCGGCGACGACCGCCAGCGGCCGGAAGACGCGCTCCGGTCCGCCGGGCCGCTCCGCGGGGAGCCGCAGCTCCGGGGAAAGGCCGCGGCAGACGGCGCCGTTCCCCGCGTCGCCACTGCCCGGGAGCAGGGTGTGTCCCGCGAGCGCACCCGGTGGGACCATCTCGCGGGGCCACTCGAGCAATTCGCGCCACGCTGCCGCCTCGGTGCGCCCGGAGACCGCGGCGACCGGCAGCACCACCCGCGGCACCCGGGAGAGCGCGGAACGGAGCTCCTCGACGGCCGCGTCCGCGCCGGCGGGGCGTCCGGCCAGCATCACGTCGAGAGCAAGGACCGCGGGATCCCGGTCCGCGATGCGATCGACCAGCGCGGCCACGTCGATCCTGGGCCACGGCCAGGGACCCCTCTCCTGGAGGGAGGGTTCGTCCACCGCGACCAGGACCACCGGCACCGGGGTGGCCCGGCGCGGCGCGGTCCAGGCGACGTACCGGTCCTGGACCGCATCCTGGAGGGGCCGCAGGAGACCACCGGCGGCCAGCGCGAGGACGGCGGCGAGGGCGACCAGCGCCACGACCGCGGCGGCGCCGGGACCGCCCCGGCTCACGGGTCCCGCTGCCGGCGGCGGGCGCGCCGGAGCTCCACGGCCGCGTACTCCTGCTCCGGGTCGAGCTCCAGGGCCCTGCGGGCGTGGGCGATCGCCTCGTCGAACCGGCCCTCGACCCGCAGCACCGCCGCGAGGCCCGCATGTGCATCGGCATCGTCCGGGTGTGCCTCCAGGACGGCCTGGAAGGAGCGGCGCGCGTCCTCGAGCCGGCCGACGAAGTAGAGGTCCCGGGCGTAACGCACGCGCACGCGGGATGGGGTCGGGTCCAGGTCCAGGCTTCGCTCGAAGGCCGCCACCGCGCCCGCCCATTCCGCGAGCAGGTGCCGGGCCCAGCCGAGCTCCGACCATGCCACGGGATCGTCCGGGGCGCGGTCCGCCGCCCGCTCCAGCGGGGCGACGGCGGCGGCCGGATCGCCGCGGGACAGGCTGAGGATCCCCTCGTAGAGATCGGGGTCGAACGAGATCTCCCGCGTCGGGGAGGCGGTCCCCTCGATGGCCGCATCGTCCACCGAGCGCACCCGCAGGAAGTAGCGTCCCGGGTCCGTCAGGGAGGCCAGGGAGTAGCCCGGCGCCGCACCGCCCCCTTCCGCCGCGAGGACGGAGAACGTCTCGTCCGCGGCGATCTCGACGCGATACCCGGCCGCTCCCGGCACCTCGTCCCAGAGCAGCTCGTAGTGGGACGGCAGCCACGGCCAGTCGCCCGCGCGCCGGATCCCGGCGGGCGGCTCCAGCAGCCGCCGCGGCTCCAGGGGCGCGTCACCGGCACGGGACGCAGAGCCGAATCCGCCGGACACGAGGACCTCGGCGGCGCCGGAGGAGAACGCGACCGCACCGCTGTCGACGGCCAGCCGGGCCCCCACCGTCGGATCGATCGCCTGCCGGAGCTCCGTGCCGCGGATCGCCGCCACCACACCATTCGGTGCGACGAGGTCGAGCCGGCGTTGACCCTCATCGACCCGGGCGGCCACGCGGCCGATCCGGACCTCCACCTCCGTCCGGTAGCGGGGTGGGAGGAAACGCCGGCCGAGACGCCGCAGGGCCACCTCCGTCTGCGCCTGCAGCGTGATCCGATCGCCGCCTCCCAGGTCGAGGCGTGCGCTGCCCGCCGCGCCCGTCCGGACGAGGTCGCCCGCGCCGAGGGGGGTCCCGGCCGCGGCCGGCGCGAACTCGCCGGCGGCCCCCCGCTGGACGAGGACCTCCCCGCTGACCGCGCCCAGCCGGACCTCCTCCGGGATCTCCAGCAGGGTGGCGAGGAGCAATAGGGCCACCCCGATGGACAGCACCACGATCCAGATCCGGGAACGGGACAAGCGGCCTCCTGCGCGGCCGGAGGACAGCCCCTCCGGACGCTCGCCCGAAGATAGTCAGCCCGGATCGCCGCTGTCAACGACGCCGCCGGCACACGCACCGCCTCTGGTCCCGGATGATCCACGGACGCCAGGCCTCGGAAGGTCCGCGGCTCGCCCGGCCGGCGTCGACCTCCTTGGCGGGTGCCCAACCCGCCTGCGGAGGTCCGCGTTGTCCGGACGATCCCCGTTCCCCTCCGACAGAACGTCTCGCCGTGGAGGATCGGGACCTCCAGGAAAGCCGTTTCCCATGAGGCGGATGGCTCTGCCCATACTGGCGTTCGTGAATCACCCGGGCTAGAATGCCCCGGAGGTTCCGCGTGCCGCCCCGACCCGTTCCCGTGCCGCCGTCCATCCGCCCCGACTGAGCCGCTCTGGCGATGGCGTCTCCCCCGGCAGCGTCCCCATCCGCCCCTGGCTGGGCCCGGCTCGGGCCCTACCTGATGCTGGCGGCGCTGGTGGCCTTCGTGTACGGCCAGGTCGGTTCTTACGAGTTCGTGAGCTACGACGACCTGACGAACGTCGCCGCGAACCCCCACGTCCGGGGCGGGCTCACGTGGGAGGGGCTGCGCTGGGCCTTCGATCTCGAGGCTTCCCCCGTCACAGGGATCTGGCACCCCGTGACCTGGCTGTCGCTCATGCTGGATGCGACGCTGTTCGGCGATCGGGCGGGCGGCTTCCATCTCGTGAACGCGGCCCTGCATCTCGTCTGCGTTCTTCTGCTCTACGGGTGGCTGACGAACCTGACGGGAGCGCGGTGGAAGAGCCTCTTCGTGGCCGCCGTCTGGGCGGTCCACCCCCTGCAGGTCGAATCCGTTGCCTGGATCTCCGAGCGGAAGAACCTGCTCAGCACCCTGTTCGGGCTGCTCTCCCTGATTGCGTACGGATGGTACGCCCATGGTGGAGACCGGCGCAGGTGGTGGTACGCCGCGTCCCTCGGTGCGCTGGCGCTCAGCCTGATGTCGAAGCCGATGCTGGTGACCCTGCCGTTCGTGATGCTGCTCCTGGACCTGTGGCCCTTGGGTCGCCTCTCCCGTGCCACGGCGCGGGCGCGCCTGGCCGAGAAGGTGCCGTTCCTCCTTCTGAGCGCTGCGTCCTGCGTCCTGGCGGTGCTCGGACAGCGGGCGGCCGGGTCGATCACCTCCATGGAGGCGGTCGAGCTCCCGGCGCGGATCTTCAACGCGGTCGCCTCGTACGGTCTCTACCTCTACAAGACGGCGCTCCCGGTCCGGCTGGCGGTCTTCTACCCCCACCCCAAGGGGAGCCTCTCCTTCTTGCTCGTCCTCAGCTCCGCTCTTTTGGTCGCCGCCGTGACGTGGCTGGCGGTGTCCCGTCGCCGGGAATGTCCCGCCCTGCTGGCGGGCTGGCTCTGGTTCCTGGGGACGCTGGTGCCGGTGCTGGGGCTCGTCCAGGTGGGCTCCCAGCAGATCGCGGACCGCTATCTGTACGTGCCGCAGATCGGGCTGCTGATCGCGATCGCCTGGTTCGTCCCTTCCGTGTTGCGGAGCCGCAAGGTCCTGGCGGGCACCGCCGCCGTGCTCGTCGTGGCCCTCGCGGTGACCGCACGGGCGCAGGCCGCCCACTGGCGGAGCTCCGTCGCCCTCTTCGAGCACGCGGTGGCGGTCACCCGGGACAACGACGTCGCCCACCAGAACCTCGGCGTGCTGCTGGTCGCCGGCGGAGAGGTCGAGGCGGGTCTGCAGCACCTGCGGGAGGCGGCGCGCATACGGCCGCGGTTCGTGACCGCCCATCTCGCCCTGGCCCACGCGCTGCTCGGCGAGGGACGCACCGAGGAGGCCCACGGCACCATGGCCCGGGCCCGGGCGATCGACCCGGGGGCGAGCTGGTCCCATGACCGCACGGGAAGCGTGCTCACGCCGCGGGGTCCCGCGGCTCCCCGCGTCTCCTCCACGGCCTGGCTGCAGCTGGCCACGGACCGCGCCGATGCCGGCGACGTGCAGGGGGCCGCCACCGCCCTGCTCTGGGCGGAGCGGGTCGACCCGGATCGGCCCGAGGTGCAGCACCGGCTCGCGGTGCTCCTGGCCGGACAGGGGGAGCTCGATCGGGCCGCCGAGCATCTCCACAAGGCGCTCGCGCTCGATCCGGACGACCTGTTCGCCCACAACCGGCTGGCCGTGCTCCTGCAGATGCAGGGGAGGATCGAGGACTCGCTCCCCCACCTGGAGGCCGCCGTCCGCATCGAACCCTCCAGCCCGACGGCCCACTTCAACCTCGGGCTGACGCTGCTGACTCTCGGCCGCCCTCGAGAAGCGGTGAGGAGCCTCGAGGAGGCGGTCCGGCTCGACCCGGACGACGCCACCGCCCGGGAGCAGCTCGAGCGGGCCCGCGGGATGTTGCGGCCCTGAAGAGCTCCGCCGGCCCGGCATGGTTGACGCCCGATCCGGCCGGTGCCTGAAACAAGAAGGCCATCCTTCCCGTTATCCATCCCCGAGGGTCCGCGCCGCAGCCGTGGCGGATGCCGGGGAACCCGGTGGCGGCAGCGGGAGACCACGTCCCCGACGGTGAGCTCACGGCCGCGGGACCCCGTGCGGGCGATCTGCCGGGGTCCGACCGGGAGCACCGCGTCACCGTCGACGTCCGGGCCAAGGGCCACCGGCCCCCGGAGGTCCCTGACGCCGCGGGGCCGGGCCACCGCTCCCGCTGGCCCGGCCACGAGGGATCCTCTAGGATCGGAACCGGGCTTCCCGCAGGGACCTTCCCGGCAACTCCCATGGACCGCCGGCGGCGCGGCGAAAGCGAGGTCGACGATGAAGGAGATCATTCCCGGCATCTTCCACTGGACGCGGGTGCACCCGAAGATCCAGACCGAGGTCAGTTCGTTCTGGCTTCCCGAGGAATGGGTGCTGATCGACCCCCTCGTCCCGCAGGAGGGATTCGACGTCTTTCCCGAGGCGCCGAAGAACATCCTCCTGACGAACCGGCATCATCTCCGGGACGGCCTCCGCTTCCAGGAGCGCTTCGGCTGCGCCATCTGGTGCGCGGACAGCGGCATGGAGGAATTCACGAAGGGGGAGGACGTGACGCCGTTCCGCGCCGGGGACATACTGCCCGGCAACATCCAGTCGCTCAAGGTGGGCGTGATCTGTCCCGACGAGACGGCGCTGCTGCTGCAGCGCGAGGGGGGAGCGCTGTTCGCCGGCGACGGCGTCGTCCGGTTCGGGGACGGACCGCTGGACTTCGTGCCCGACGACTACATCGGCGAGAACCCGGAGGAGATCAAGTCGGGGCTGCGACGGGCGTACGCGGAGCTGCTGGAGAAGCACCGGTTCGACCACCTGCTCCTGGCCCACGGCGCGCCGTGGGTCGGGGGGGGGCGGCAGGCGCTGGAGGTTTTCGTCCGCGCTTGACCCGTCCCGCAGGGGACGGCAGAGCCCGCTCATCCCTCGGGGGCCCCGCTCCGCGCCGGATGCCGACGGCGGAGCGTGTATCCGGCACGCTCCCTCGTCAGGGATCGGCATCGCTCCCGTGTCGCACGAACTCGGGATAGCGAACACGGAAGTGCCTGGTGAGGTCCTCATCCAAGATCTTGGCGACCTCTGCGGTCCCGAGATTGCTGAAGTGGACGAAGTCGTAGAAGTAGCGGGTGTCCTTGGGGAGCTTCGCCGCGAGGTCGACAACGTGGACGCCCTCGTCACGACCGGTCTCACGCAGCACATCATTGTAAAGTTCCATCACCTCCCATTGCAGCCGGGAGTTGGTCTCGTCGTCGATGCGCATCGTCTCCAGGTCGAACGAGGTCGCCGGGTCCACGCCCTCTCCCCAGGCCAGCGGCTGCGTCACGAGGATCGGTTCGATGCCGTTCCGACGGCAGAGATCGACGAGTTCCAGCACCCGGTCACGATATCCTCCCAGGAACTCCTCCCGCTGTCGCTCCTTCGCCGCCTCGATGGCCGCTTCCGGGAGAACCAGAGTGCTGTACTTGGAGAAGTCCTTGATCTTCCCGTGCGAGACGTGCCGGGCCCGGGCCAGGTAGGTTCGCCACAGGTTAAACCCGACGTTCACGATCTCGGAGTGCTGGAGAAGAAATCCTCTCAGTGTCGTCGTCTCTCCCTGGACGCCGGACGCCCAGTAACCCATGTCGTTCACTCCGGCGAGGAACAGGATCACCCGCGGCTGGAGCTTGAGAAGATGCTCCCGAAGCATCTGGATGTGACCGTACGTCGTCTGGCCACTGATCCCGGCGTTGTTGACCCAGACGCGGTCGAAGTCCTTTGACAGACGCTGTCCCAGGAGGTATGGCCAAGTCTTCTCGTCTCCGTTGAACCAGCACTCGGTGGTGCTACCTCCCACCGTGATGATCGAGAGATACTCCTCGACGTTCTCCGGCTTTTCGGGCCCCCTCAAGCCAAGCTCGTTCGTCGTGTAGCGGATCTCCTGGTCGAGCTTCTCGACAGGCCCGTCCCACACGTACCTCCGCTGCTGGTTCCGGTGGAGCACGACGTTCCCGCCCCTCACGCTGATCTGGAACGGGTCGACGACACGGAGGAAGACCTCGAGGACGATCAAGGACAGCAGCAGACCGAATCCGAGTGCGGCCAGGTTTTTCAGGATCTTCTTCACGGTTCCTCCCTCGTCCGGATCGGAACCGGCCATCGACGCGAGGGGCCGTAGCGTAACCGGATGCGCGCCAGATCGATGGCGGCGCGGAGGAAGTCGAGCGGAC
>JASFRI010000057.1:0-14975 GCA_050115015.1 Acidobacteriota bacterium | reverse complement strand
ACCGGTTCGTCCCCGGCGTTTTCGAGGGTCACGCGGACCTCCACGGGTTCCCCGACCCGGTAGTAACGTCCCTTGACGTCGATCCGGGCCTCGAGGGAGGCGAGCGCCGGCGCACTCGCCGGCAGTGCCGCGAGAAGGAAGAGGGCGGTGGAGCGGTCCGGCACGCGCATGGTTGTCCTGACCTCCAGCGTTTCAGCGGTTTACGAGCAAACCCGGATTATAGACTTGGTTCCGCGGATCCGTCAAAGTCCGCGGGGGTCCGCGCCAGGCTGAAGGCCACGATGCGTCCGGCGCCGGCCTCGCGGAGTGCCCGGGCGCAGGCCCTCATCGTCGCCCCGGTGGTCCAGACGTCGTCGAGTAGCAGGACCGCTTGGCCGTCGAGCCGGGCGCGGGCCCGGAAGCTCCGGCGCGCATTGGCCTCGCGGCCCGCCGCGGGAAGGCGGGCCTGGGGCGGGCTGGCGGCGCGCCGCCGGAGGGCTCGGCGCCGCACGGGAAGTCGCATCCGTGCGGCCAGGTGGCTCGCCAGCTCCGCGGACTGGTTGTAGCCGCGGTGCAGCCGGCGGAGGAGCGGCAGGGGCACCGGGACGATCAGGTCCAGGCCTTCCAGCAGCCCGCGTCGCGGACGGAGGAATGCGTGGGCTCTCCGGGCGAGCGGTGCCGCCAGGTCGGGACGCCTCCGGAACTTCAGCGCGCGGAGCATCTCCCGGAGCGGCCCGCGGTACCAGCCCATCGACAACCCCGCGTCGAAGGGCGGGGATCGCAGCGAGCAGGCGCCGCAGGGGACATCGTCCTGCGTCCAGTCGAGGGGGTCCGCGTGCGCGGCCCCGCAGTCAGGACAGGCGGGCTGCGTGCAGTACTCGACGTCCGACCAGCAGCGCAGGCAGACACCGCGCTCGAGCGGTCTCTCGGGGTATGCCCCGCAGGCGGCGCAGGCGGACGGGAACAGCGCCGACAGGAGGTCTTCGGTGACCGGGCGCATGCCGCGGCGGAACGCGACGCAGGGGTGGGGGAGGGACCACGTCCATCCTAGTCATGGGGTCCCGGCGGCACAACCCGACAGCTTGGCCTAGACGGAGTAGACTGGCGTCGAGGGTACGGGGAGGTCCTCGCTGGATTTTCCCTCCTGCAGGTCGAGCTCCACGCTGTTCCACTCCCCACAGGTCGTGCAGCGGTCAATCCAGTGCCGGTGCTTCGCGGCGCACACCGAGCAGACATAGGGGAAGCCGAGGAGCTCCACCTCCTGCAACGCCAGCTCGTACTCCTCGGCGGCCGCGGCGTACTCATGGCGGCGGGCCAGGGCGCGGCCGAGGTAGTAGTGGAGCATGGGGGACTTCGAGACCCGGCCCCGCAGACCCTCGAACTCCCGGTGGGCCTCGTCGATCATCTCCAGGCGCAGGAAGAGGCGCGCCAGGAAAAAGCGCGGCAGCGCGTCGTCGCGGGATCCGCCGATGAGCGTGCGGAACGTATCGATGGCGATCTGGGGGTCCTCGATCTCCAGGAAATGGTCCTCGAGCCGCGTGAGGAAGATGGGAGATCGGGTGACCCGGAAGCCCTCGATCCAGGTCTCCACCGCGGCATCCTCGTCTCCCTCCCGCAATTGCGCCTCGCCCATCGCGAGCCGGGCGGGGACGAAGTCCGGGGCTCCCTTCAGGATTCGCCGGAAACCGGCGATCGCCTCGCGGGTCTGCCCCGCCTCCACCTGGGAACAGGCGATCTGGTAGCGGATGCCTCTCCCGTAGCGTGCCTCCGCCTCCACCTTGTACGGCGTCTTCTCGATGAGGGACTCGATCTTCTCCTGTCGCGCCAGGGCGGCCTCCCAGTCGCCCTCCTTCATGTCGATCTTGCGGATCCGGCGCAGGGCGGCCACCGACTTCCTCGGCTCCAGCTCCACGATCTTGTTCAGGGCCACGCGCGCCCGGGAGAGCTGGCGGGACTCCTCGTAATCGCTGGCGAGGGAATAGAGAGGGCGGAGATCCTCCGGCCGCAGCCGGCGGGCCTTCCGGTGCCGCTCGACCGCCTCCTCGTAGCGTTTCAGGGAGCGCAGGGCGTCGCCGGAGACCACCAGGGCGTTGAAGTGACTCGCCTCCTGGGCCAGCACCTCGTCGAAGGCGGCGAGGGCGCGCTCGTCGTCACCGCCCAGCAGTGCCTCCATCCCCTCCCGATAGCGGCGCTCTCGGGTCCGCCGGGTGCGGGCTCCCCACCACTGCTGCACCCGCTCGTAGACCGAGCGCGAGTCCTGCAGCAGCCCGATCAGGACGGAGAGGCTGAGGCCCAGCAGGAAGACGAGGACGAGGATGTCGTAGACCGGAACGGAGACGTCCGTGGACACCTGGAACGGCTGCTCCAGGACGGGCAGGTTGTTCAGCGCGAGCACCGCCAGCGCGGTCACGCCGACGAAGCCCGCCACCAGGATGAGGAACGTCCGGACCTTCACGACAACTCCGACGCCGGTTCCGCCGGCCGCGCCGCGGGGGGCCCGGAGATCCGACGGGTGCCGGGGCAACGGTAGCACCCGTTCCCGGGGGTGTCAAGAAACCACTCTCATAGCATCACTTATGATAGGCCCCCCCCCGGAGGATGGTGAATGCGCGATAGACCTGTTCCACGAGCACGAGGCGCGCCATCTCGTGGGTCAGCGTCATCGGGGTCAGGGCCAGGCGCCGGTCGAGGCGGTCCCGCACCTCGGGGGCCAGCCCGGTCGGCCCGCCGATCACGAACGTCACCCGGCCGCCGCCCGCGCGCAGCTCGGACTCCAGCATCGCCGCGAACCGTTCCGAGGTCAGCAGCCTTCCCCCCGGATCGAGCCCGAGGATCCGACCCCGGGCCGGAAGCAGGCGCAGCAATCCCTCCCCCTCCCGGCGGGCGACGTCGGCGGGCCGCCGTCCGGCGCGCCGCCCGGCATCCGCCGCCACCCGGACGCGTACCTCGGCGTAATGCTCCAGGCGCTTCCGGTAGCGGTCGATCGCCGCGGCGAGATCCGGCTCCCTCGTGCGCCCGACCCACAGGAACTCCAGGTACACGATGTCAGCTCAGGCCGTACTTCTTGCGCTTCGCCAGCAGCGTCTTCCGGCTGATCCCCAGGATGGCGGCGGCCCGGGTGCGGTTCCCGCCGGTGGCCGCCAGCACCCTGCCGATGTACGCGGCCTCCATCTGTGCCAGGCTCATGCGGCAGGCGCCCGCCTCCTCGAGAAGCCCACGGTCTCCGGGAGAGCCCAGCCGGAGGTCGGAGGGAACGACCTCCCGTCCGGCCGCCGTGAGCACCGCGTGCTCCATGGCGTTTCGCAGCTCCCGGACGTTTCCCGGCCACGGGTAGCGCTGGAGACGGCGCAGCGCCTCGGCCCCCAGGAACCGCATCCGGCGCCGGTGGGCGCGGCGGTAGTGCCGCAGGAACATGCGCGCCAGGGGCTCGATGTCCGCCGCGCGCTCCCGCAGCGGCGGCACCTCCAGGCAGACGACGTCGAGCCGGTAGAAGAGGTCGCGGCGGAACGTACCGTTCCGCACCGCTTCCTCGAGGTCGGTGGCACTGGTGGCGACGATGCGGGCGCGCAGCGCCAGCGTCTCCGTGCCTCCCAGGCGCTCGAAGGCACGCTCCTGCAGCACCCGGAGGAGCTTGGCCTGGGCGGCCAGACTCAGCTCTTCGATCCCGTCGAGGATCAGTGTCCCGCCCCCCGCGATCTCGAGGCGGCCCTCGCGGCGCTCGGTGGCGTCGGTGTGCGCGCCCTTCTCGCGGCCGAACAGCTCGCTCTCGAACAGCTCCTCGGGGAGGTTCGCGCAGGCGACCTCCACGCAGGGGGCCGCGGCCCGCGCGCTCTTCCGGTGCAGGAGACGGGCGAGGAAGCCCTTGCCCACCCCGCTCTCGCCGGTGATGCGCACCACCGCGTCGGAGTCGGCCACGCGATCGAGGAGGCCGAGGAAACCGGCCATGGCGGGGGACCGAGCGACCAGCGCCTCCCCGGATCGCTCGGCCGAGGGATGCAAGGCCTCAGGGACGCGATGTGCCGCTGGCCGCGGTCCGGGCCAGATCGAGCCTGGGGGCATCCGACCAGAGCTTCTCGAGGCCATAGAACTCGCGACGGTCGCGTGTGAACACGTGGACGACGAAGTCCAGGTAGTCCATCAGCACCCAGTCGGAGCCGTCGCTTCCCTCCAGGTGATCGGGGCGGACCTTGCGCTGGCGCAGGCGGAGATCGATCTCCTCGACGATGGCCTGGACCTGCCGCTGGGAGCTTCCGTCGCAGATGAGGAAGAAGTCGGTCACGCCGCTCAGCCTGCGGAGGTCCAGGACCTCCAGATCGCCGGCCTGCTTCTCCAGGGCCGCCTCCGCGGCCGTGGACAGGCGCTCGAGGATGACGGCGTCGGGCGCCCTCAACGGGCCGTACCGCTTCGGGGGTTCGGGTCGGGCGCGGCGGTTCGTCTCGGTCTCATGAGTCCTCGTTGCCACCATACAGGTGATGACGATGAATATATTCCGACACGGCATCAGGGACAAGCCCGGCGATGCTCTTTCCGGATCGTACGCGACGGCGGACCTCGCTGCCGGACAGCTCGATCGAGTCCATCTCGAGCCAGTAGATGCAGCCCGCCGGCGGCGCCGCGGCGTCGTCACGAGGTCGCACCCGTGCCGCCAGATCCGGCAGCAGGGCGGCCTCGGCCGCCTCGCGGCTCGTCCCCGGCCGCGGCGCGACGATGACGTGGGCGAGGGAGAGGATGCGCCGCGGCTCCCGCCAGCCGTGGATCTCCGCCAGGGAGTCGGCCCCCAGCACGAAGTAGAGAGGGGGGCCGGCCCCCACCAGGCTCCGGAAGTGCGCGAGCGTCTCCACCGTGTACGACGGCCCCGGGTGGGTTCCCTCGTACGGTGAGGCCTCCAGCCCGCGCCGACCCCGGCAGGCCGCCTCGACCATGCGGAGGCGGTGCTCGAAACCGGTGAGCCGGTGAGAGCCCTTGTGGGGCGGCAGCAGTGCCGGCAGCAGCAGGATCCGCGGGAGCCGAAACCCGTCCCGGACCGCCTCCGCCACGGCGAGATGCCCGCGGTGGACCGGGTCGAACGTCCCGCCGAGGAGCCCGAGCCCCGGCCCGGGCCGCGTCACTCCGGCTCCCCGGCCGGGTCCGGAGCCGGTGGCGCCTCCCGGAGAATGCGGGCCATCTCCCGGACCAGCCGGTCCAGCCCCTGTCCCGAGGCGGCGGACACCTCCACGCAGGTCCGCCCCGCCGCCTCGACCCGCCGGCGGAGTCGGGCCACCAGCGCCGGATCGGGTCCCAGGTCCATCTTGTTGAGCGCCACCAGGCGGGGGCGGGCCACCAGGTCGGCCGAGTACTCCCGCAACTCCTGCTCGATCACGCCCAGATCTTCCGCCGGATCGTGACCGCTCGTGGGGCACGGGTCGACGACGTGGACGAGGACCCGGGTCCTCCGTAAATGCCGGAGGAACCGGTGTCCCAGCCCCTGGCCTCGATGGGCCCCCTCGATCAGCCCGGGGATATCGGCCACCACGAACGAGGTGTCGAGGTCCATCTCCACCACGCCGAGCACCGGAGACGTGGTGGTGAACGGGTAATCGGCGATCCGGGGGCGCGCCGCGGAGATCCGCGCGATCAGGGACGACTTGCCCGCGTTCGGCAGGCCCACCAGGCCCACGTCGGCGAGAACCCGGAGCTCGAGGCGGAGCCACCTCTCCTCGCCGGTGGTGCCGTCCTCGGCGATCCGGGGTGCCTGGCGGGTCGAGGTGGCGAACCGGGCGTTGCCACGACCTCCTTGCCCCCCGCGGGCCGCGACCCAGGTCTCACCGTCCCGGACGAGGTCGGCGAGGATCTGGCTGCGGTCATCGGTGAGCACGGCGGTTCCCGGAGGGACGTCGACGACCAGGTCGGCGCCCTGGCGCCCGTGCCGCCGGGAGCCCTCGCCGTGCGCCCCGCGCGCCGCCCGGAAGTGCTGTTTGCGCCGGAAGGCCGCGAGGGTGGACATGCCGGCGGTGGTCCGCAGGATCACGGCGCCACCGTCCCCCCCGTCGCCCCCGCTGGGACCGCCCCGCGGGACGAACTTCTCCCTCCGGAAGGCGATGCAGCCGTTGCCGCCGCGGCCTCCCTGAACGTAGATCTTGGCCTCGTCGATGAACATCGATGGGTGGCCGGCCCTGTGCCGGCCGGGGGCGGAACGGGGACCGTCAGGACAGCGGGTCGAT
The DNA here is from genome assembly GCA_050115015.1 of Acidobacteriota bacterium. GTDB lineage: Bacteria > Acidobacteriota > Polarisedimenticolia > CBDVAL01 > CBDVAL01 > JASFRI01. Next base: position 8,796 of record JASFRI010000057.1, on the reverse strand, counting down.
GTGCACGAACCTGCCCAGGCGCCCGCGGTCCTGGAAACGGACGGTGCCCGCGATCTTCGCGAACAGGGTGTCGTCGCCGCCCTTCCCGACGTTCCGTCCGGGCTTCAGGGGGGTGCCCCGCTGTCGCACGAGGATCGACCCGCCGGTGACGCTCTGTCCGCCGAACCGCTTGACCCCCAGCCGCTTCGCGTTGGAATCCCGTCCGTTGCGGGAGCTGCCGCCTGCCTTCTTGTGCGCCATGACCTGGGACTCCTAGCCGGCGACGATCTCGTCGATCCGTAGTGCGGTGTAGGGCTGCCGGTGCCCGTGGGTCCGGCGGTACTGCTTGCGCCGCTTCTTCTTGAACACCCGGACCTTCGGGTGTAGCCCCTGCTCGAGCACCGTGGCGACCACGCGGGCGTTCTCGACCCCCGGCTGCCCCACCTGGACGCTGGTCCCGTCGCTGATGAGAAGGACCTCCTGGAACTCCCACTTCCCGCCCGGTTCAGCTCCGGCGAGCTTCTGCAGCTTCACCACGTCTCCCTCGGAGACCCGGTGCTGGGCGCCGCCCGACACGATGACCGCGTACATCTTGCTATGCCCTCAGGGACTACCGGGGCACAGAAGGCCCCGGAAACGGGTTTTCGAAAGAAGTCATTATAGGGATCGCCGGTGGGAAGTCAACCGGTCCCGGCGGTGCTCTGGCGGGAGGATCCGGGCTTCCGGAGCTGCACCAGCACCAGACGGGCCACCGCCTTCAGGGTCTCGAAGACGCCGAGCCCGGTGGTGGCCACCGCCTCCACGACCGGCTCGTCCTTGACCCGCAGCTGCCGGGTCATCCGATCCACGGGGACGGCCCCGGGCAGGTCGCGCTTGTTCAGCTGCAGGATGTAGGGGATGGTCTCCAGATCCAGCTGGTGCGACCCGAGGTTCTCCCGCAGGTTCCGGATGGACTCCTCGTTCGCGTCCATCCGGGCCTCCTGGGAGTCCGCCACGAAGACCACCCCGTCGGCCCCCTTGAGGATCAGCCGTCGGCTGGCATCGTAGAATACCTGGCCCGGCACCGTGTAGAGATGGAAGCGGGTCCGGAACCCACGGATCGTCCCGAGCTCCAGGGGGAGAAAATCGAAGAACAGGGTCCGGTCCGATTCCGTCGCCAGGGAGATCAGCTTCCCCTTGGCGTTGGGGTTGGTCCTCGAGTAGACGTACTCGAGGTTCGTCGTCTTGCCCCCCAGCCCGGGCCCGTAGTAGACCAGCTTGCAGTTGATCTCCCGGGCGGCGTAGTTGATGAACGTCATGGCTCCAACCCGTCTTCCCGGTCCGCGAGCGGCACGGGATGGGGAGGTCGTCAGTCGCTGAACAGCGCGTCGATATCGTCGTCGGTGATCTCGGCGAAGGGGGAGTCCGACTGGGCCGGCGCGGCCTGCTGGGCGGACTTGACCTCCATCTGTGCGAACACCCCGGTCATGACCTCCTGGGTTTTCCGGACCCGCAGCCGGACGAGGCCCAGGGAGGAGCGTTCATCGAAGATGACGACCAGGATCATCCGCGAGCTGACGACGGAGATATGCAGGCTGTCCCGCTCTCCCTCATGGAAGATGACGGAGAACTCCTTCTCGCCCAGGATGCGGGCCAGCCCGTCGGTGGCCGCCACCGTCCCGGCGGTCAGTGAGGCGAGGGACGTGCCGTCCAGCTGCTCGAGCTCGCCGGCGGACGCGATCTGCTGCCCGTTCTTGTCCACCAGGAAGACCGCCTTCGCGTTGGCGTCCTTCCGCAGGGAGCGGACCGCCTCCTTGAGGTGCCCGTATTCCTCGTCGAACATCACAAGATCGGGAACCGCCATGGCTCTCCTCGGTCGGCTTCGCCCGCGGGAGGCGGTGATGCCGGGACGAGTCTAGTCCCTGGCGAAGCCGAAGGCAAGGGTCTGGCGACACAACACTTCCAGTATCCCGTCCCGCGGATCCCTCGACAGCCTCGCTGGCTCTCGTCGCCCCGGCTGTGTTGCTCCTCGGTTGCATACTCCCGGTTTGCGCCCTCGTCGCGCCTTGCCAGAAACGACGATCCCTCACCGGGGATGTGAAGGCATCTCCGGGAGGGACACTGGCAGCCTGCTAGCCCGCATGATTCACGAGGGGCAGGCCCCAGAGACTCCTCGGGAACGCCCGACCTGCGTTGGCCGGCCCTGACGGGTCCCTCACCCGCTCTGCGGCGGTCGGCCATTCCCGAGGCGCCTCTGACATCCTGCAGCCTCTCGTTCTTCGTCGGTTTCCGCAGGTCTTCCGGACTGGCGCCCGAATGGAGACCGGTCGACCTGCCCCTCCTGAACCATGGGGGCTAGAGATCGCGACGCCCGTCCAGGGAGCGGGTGAGGGTGATCATGTCCACGTAATCCAGGTCCCCGCCCACCGGCAGCCCCATCGCGATCCGGCTGACCCGGGTGACGAGGGGGCGGACGAGGCGCGCGAGGTAGGTGGCGGTCGCCTCTCCCTCCACGTTCGGGTTCGTGGCCAGGATCACCTCTTCCACGGATCGCTCACGCAGGCGGCGCAGCAGCGGCTCCACCGTGAGGGCATCCGGGCCCCGTCCGTGGATGGGTGACAGGGCGCCACCGAGCACGTGATAACGGCCGCGGAAGCCCCCGGTCCGCTCGATCACCATGACGTTGTTCGGTTCCTCGACCACGCACAGCTTCGAGTCGTCCCGATCCGACGCCGTGCAGAAGCGGCAGGGATCGATGTCGGTGATGTTGAAGCAGCTGGAGCACAGCCGCATGCGCTCCTTGACGTCCAGGATCGCCCGGGCCAGGACGTCCGTCTCGGTGCGCGGCGCACGCATCAGGTGCAGCGCCAGGCGCTGCGCGGTCTTCGAGCCGATGCCGGGCAGCTTCCGGAGCGCCTCGATGAGGCGCTCGAGGGGTTCGGGGAACTCGGACAAGGATCAGAGGCCCGGGAGGCCGAGGCCGGCTCCCATACCGCCCATCTTCTCCTGCACCGCGTCGTCGACCTTCCGGCAGGCATCGTTGAACGCGGCGAGAACCAGGTCCTGCAGCATCTCCGGGTCCTCGGGGTCGATCACCTCCGGGGTGATCCGGACCTCGGTGACCTCCTTGGTGCCGCGCATGACCACGGTGACCATCCCCCCGCCCGCGGTCCCCTCGCAGCTCATCTCGTTGACCTCTTGCTGCAGCTTCTCCTGCATGGCCTGGGCCTGCTTCAGCATCTTCTTGATGTTCACGACGGCTTGACCTCCTCGACGCGGACCACCCGGGCCCGGAATCGATCCATGAACGCCCGCACCACCGGCTCCTCCATGGCCTCGGCCATGAGGTCGTCGCGCGGGTCCGCCGCCGCGACCACGGTGGGGCCCGCGGGCTCGTCGTCAGCGATCCCGACGTCGATCTGCAGCTCCTTCCCCGTGACCTCCAGGACCGCCTCGCCCAGGATCCGCCGATTGTCCGCCCGCGCCAGGCCGTTCATGAAGAGGGCGTGCTGGGACGGGAAGCGCACCCGGAGCTCGTCGCCGGCGACCCGGAACTCGCAGGCGTGCTCCAGGTAGGAGCCCAGGGCGTTCCGCTTGGCGGAGACGCGCCGCCGGATCTCGGCCTCGCCGCCGCCGCCGGCTCCCATGGCGGCCCGCTCCGAGGTGAGCGGCACCCGCGGACCGCCCGGCGGGGGGGCCGCCTGCACCTTCCCGCCGGCCTTCGGAGTGGCCTTGCGGCCCCCCGCGGGCGGCGGACTGCCGCCACCCGAGCTCCCGCCCGCCAGCGCCTCGACCCGCGCGATCAGCTCGGGGAGAGGGGTCAGGGAGCCGGTCCGGATCAGGCGGACCGCCGCCATCTCCAGCAGGAAGCGCGTGTGCGGGCTGAAACGCATCTTCCCCTCGAGGTCCGTCAGGGCCCTGCCGATCCGCAGCAGGTCCTCCGCCGAGAAGCGCTCCGCCAGGGCCCCGGCCTCCGCGGCCTCGGATTCGGTCATGCCGAGCACCGCGACGGCCTCGGGAGAGGCGCGCAGCAGCAGCAGCTCCCGTCCGCGTTCGATCAGCTCCCGGCAGAAGTGCGCCAGGTCCTGGCCGGACCGGGCAAGACGGTCGATGAGGCCGATCGCGGCGGCAGCGTCCGAGTCGGCCAGCGCCTGGAAGAACGCGTCCACCGACTCGCGTCCGGCCACGCCGAGGATCTCCCGGAGCCCGGCCTCCGAGACCTCCGCTCCGCAATAGGCGACGGCCTGGTCGAGGTAGCCCAGGGCATCCCGCAGGGACCCGGAGGCGGTGCGCGCCAGGAGGTCCGCGCCCCGGTCGCCGAGGGTCACCCCTTCCTGCTCCGCCACCCGCGCCAGCGTCGCCGCCAGCGTGGTTCGCTCGATCCTCCGGAAGTCGAAGTGCTGGCAGCGGGAGACGATGGTCGCCGGCACCTTCTGGTACTCGGTCGTGGCGAAGACGAACACCACGTGGGGGGGCGGCTCCTCCAGCGTCTTCAGGAGGGCGTTGAACGCCTCCCGGGTCAGCATGTGCACCTCGTCGATGATGAAGACGCGAAATCGGTCGCGGGATGGCTGGTAGCGCGAGGTCTCCCGGAGCTCCCGGATGTCATCGATGCCGCGGTTGGAGGCGCCATCGATCTCCTGGACGTCCAGCGACGTGCTCTCCGCCACCTCGAGGCACGACTCGCACGTCCCGCAGGGCGTCACGGTGGGGCCGTCGGCCTGCTTGCAGTTCAGGCACTTGGCGAGGATCCGCGCGAGGGTGGTCTTGCCCACGCCCCGTGCCCCCGAGAACAGGTAGGCATGGGCCATGCGGCCGCCGGCGATGGCGTTCCGCAGCGTCCTGACCACCGCGTCCTGGCCGACCACCTCGTCGAAGGTGCCCGGACGGAACTTCCGGGCCAGAACCTTGTAGGCCATCGTCCCCTCGTCGGCGCGCCGCATCCCGCGGCGGGAAAGTGGGTCGTGCACCCTCCCTCGAAACCCGGTTCCGGGCTCGCACACCGTCGGCCAGGGCTCCAGGAGGCCCGCATCACCTATGAGGTCCCGCTTACCGCTGCTCCCTTCCGGGCCTGACGGGGTTCACGGGTTCATAGTGCACGGGACTGCAGCCCCTCGCGTCCGCCGGGGCGCTGCACCCGGGATCGAGGCCCCTCGAGGAGGGAATTCAGCCCTGCTGGAGCGGATTGCAGGTCACAGGGCACCGCTAGCTCCCCGCCTAGCACGACCCAGCTCCTCCGGCGGCCGGTCCGGGCCGCCGCCAGGTATGGCTGGCGGAGAGAGAGGGATTCGAACCCTCGGTGAGGTTACCCCCACACACGCTTTCCAAGCGTGCTCCTTAAGCCACTCGGACATCTCTCCGCAGGCAGTTTTTTTTGCTTGCGTTCCGGAGCGGGGGAGCGTATGATCCCGCCTCCTACCGGAAAAGCGTATGGCGTAACTCGCTCCTTTTTAGGCGTTTCGCCAAGCGCGGCGAATGGTAGCCCAAGCGGGCGGGCAAGTCAAACCTGGCCCGCGAATCCGGCGCAAGAGGCGTTTTTTCCGGCATTTCCGGGAATATCCGGGGCCCCCGGGCGTTCTTCGGCGGAACCCGGTGGTCCGGACGGTGTCCGTGAAAGAAGTCACTTGACAGTTCCGGGATCAGATAGTAATTTTGTGGTAAGCAGATGGAGGAGGTTGATCAGAGCGGTCTGCTCTCTGCGTGAGGTTCCGGGGGAATGGCCGTACCGCCGACGGGCAAGAAGGTCCTCAACACGCATATATCGGTGGAGGAGCACGGATTCCTCCGGGAGATGGCCGAACGCCAGAGCATGACGATCACGATGTATCTGCGCTCGTTGATCCGGACGGAGATGTTCCGGTCGCGAGAGGAAAAGGCGGAAGCGGGATAGCCGATCCGCGGGCGAGCGGGTCGGATTCGACGCGGGCCGCGTTTCCCCGTGGGTGGGGACGCCGGAGCTCGCGGAGCGGGGCCTGGCCCCGCAGCTGCTCTCCCCGGGGCGGCCGGTCACCGGAAATGCCGGACGCCCCCGAACCCCGAACGTCGCCATCGTCATGAAGCGCGCGCCGTCGCGACGGCGCGTCAGCCGAACTCCCGGTTGACATCGTAATCGAACAGTCATGAGCACCCGCCTGTCGGGCGGGCTTTTCCAAGGTCCACTCCAAGGGATGGGAACCAAAATGGCGAATCGAAGCAACCTCGCACGCAAGCGAAACCAGCTGACCTCCGAGCGCGCCGAGCGTCACCGGGGCGCGAACGAGGGCATGGAGGCGGACAGCGCCATCCCCGAGGATCTGCGTCCGCACCCGGTTCTCGTGGAGGCGGACGCAGACCAGGAACAGGAAGATGCGGATCCCCGCGCTGCGGTGGCCGCGGCCGTCCGCCGTGCCGACTCCCGGGAGGTGTCGGTCTCCGCGGATCAGGAGTTCGATCGCAAGCGCCGCCGGCCGGCCCGGGATGAGGGGAACGTCGACATCTATACCCTCTACGCCCGGGAGATGGGAGCCGTGAACCTGCTCACGCCGGAGCAGGAGGTCGAGCTCGCCAACGAGATGGACCGGTCGCGCAAGGGCCTCAAGAAGCTGTTCCGCAGGCACAAGGACCTCGCGGTGCCGCCCCCGCCCCGGGAGACCGGAGATCGCTCCGAGGAGGAGTTCCAGGAGAAGATCGAGCGCCTCCACGAGGGGATCACCCGCACGGCCCGGGAGGTCGAGCGCCTCAAGTCCCAGATCGGCGCCGGCTCTCGCGGCCGAGGGGCCAAGGCCCGCCCCCAGCCTCGCACGCGTTCGGCCGCGGCCGGCCAGGCGGCGGCCCGCCGCGCCCTGCAGGCTATCCGCAAGACGACCGGCCTGACGCCGACGCAGCTGATCGAGCTGCGCCGCGAGGTGACGTCGCTGCGCTCGGCCCTGAAGCACACGCGGGACAAGATGATCATGGCCAACCTCCGGCTGGTGCCGTTCATCGCCCGCAAGTACCTCGAGCACGGTCTGTCGATGACCGACCTCGTCCAGGAGGGGAACATCGGGCTCATGAAGGCGGTCGACCGTTTCGATCCCAGCCTGGGCTACAAGTTCTCCACCTATGCCTACTGGTGGGTGAAGCAGTCCATCGAGAGGGCGATCGCCGATCGTGCCCGTACGATCCGGGTGCCCGTGCACGTGCACGAGAAGATCCGCAAGATCCGCGCGGTCTCCGCCCGTCTGAACCACCAGCTCGGCCGGAGGCCGACCCCGGAGGAGATTGGCCGGGAGGCCGGCATCGCCGCCAGCAAGGTGACCGAGTTCCTCCGGGCGGCCATGGACCCCGTCCCCCTCGATCACCCGATCCAGGAGGGGGACGAGCGCGAGTGGAAGCAGGTGCTCCCCGACGACGAGGCCCCTTCGCCGCTCTTCAACACGATGTACGGCGAGCAGGCGGACTCGGTTCGCGATGCCCTGGCGATGCTCGGTGCGAAGGAGGAGCGCGTCGTGCGGATGCGGTTCGGCATCGACCTGGAGCGCACGTACACGCTGGAAGAGGTTGGTAAGCACCTCAACCTGACCCGGGAGCGCATCCGGCAGATCGAGATGCGTGCCCTGAGCAAGCTCTCCAGTCCGACGTTCCGTCGCGTGCTGAAGCCGTGCTTCGAGATGGCTTCCTGAGCAGACCATGACACAGCCCCCGAAGACGAGGGACCGCAGGACCAAGCCCGCTCCCACCGAGAGCCGGTACACGCTCCAGGAGCTCGAATCCAAGCGCGCTTCCGATCTCATCAAGGTCGCCAAGGAGTTCCAGATCGAGGGCGCTTCGGGACTGCGCAAGCAGGACCTGGTGTTCGAGGTCTTGAAGTGCCAGGCGGAGCGGGATGGGAACGTGTTCCTGGAAGGCGTCCTCGAACGGATGCCCGAGGGGTACGGGTTCCTCCGCTCCCCGGCCTACTCGTACCTGCCGGGCCCGGAGGACGTCTACGTCTCGCCGTCGCAGATCACCCGGTTCGGGTTGCGCACCGGGGATACCGTCTCCGGCCAGGTGCGCCCCCCGAAGGAGGGTGAACGGCACTTCGCGCTGCTCCGCGTCGACGCGGTGAACTTCGAGGCCTTGCGCGAGGAGAGCGAGCCCGACCGGGGGTTCTTCGATAACCTGACCCCCCTCTACCCGCAGGAGCGGCTCAACCTGGAGACCGGCGACAACGATCTGTCGGCCCGCATCGTCAACCTGCTCACGCCCATCGGGAAGGGGCAGCGCGGCCTCATCGTCGCGCCTCCCCGGACCGGGAAGACGATGCTCCTGCAGGCCATCGCCAACTCGATCACCGCCAACCACCCCGAGGTGGTCCTCATCGTCCTGCTGATCGACGAGCGGCCGGAGGAGGTCACCGACATGGAGCGCTCCGTGGAGGGCGAGGTGGTCTCCTCGACCTTCGACGAGCCCGCCACCCGCCACGTGCAGGTGGCCGACATGGTGATCGAGAAGGCCAAGCGCCTCGTCGAGCACAAGCGGGACGTCGTGATCCTCCTGGACAGCATCACCCGCCTGGCCCGGGCGCACAACACCGTGACCCCGCCGAGCGGCAAGGTGCTCTCCGGCGGTGTGGACGCCAACGCGCTGCAGAAGCCGAAGCGCTTCTTCGGGGCGGCCCGGAACATCGAGGAAGGGGGCAGCCTGACGATCATCGCCACGGCCCTGATCGAGACGGGCAGCCGGATGGACGAGGTGATCTTCGAGGAGTTCAAGGGCACGGGCAACATGGAGCTTCACCTCACCCGGCAGCTCGCGGACCGGCGGGTCTACCCGGCACTCGACATCACCCGTTCCGGGACGCGGAAGGAGGAGCTGCTCCTCGATCCGGACGAGCTGGCG
>JASFRI010000056.1:0-15238 GCA_050115015.1 Acidobacteriota bacterium | reverse complement strand
ATCCGGACGACCTGGCAGAACAGCTTGCGTCGCGTCTGGATCTCGTCGCGACCCTGCACCTTCGTGCCGGTGAACAGGTTCTCCGCCTCGAACTTGTAGCGGTCTCCGCCGGCCGGCGTCAGGCGGACCTGGAACAGCGCCTCGCCGCTCCGGGAGATGATCCCGTAGTCCTCGCGGGTGGGAGCGAAGATGCCGGCGTTCCGGCTGCGCTCGGTCGCCGTGTAGGCCGCGTTCTGCGGGTGGCGCTTGAGGGTGAGCTTCGCCATACAGAAACGATCCCGGTGCTGGAACCGCACCCGCAGGAACACGTCCCGCCCCATGTCGTCCACGGACGTGACGTCCCGATCGGTCATCCGCGAGCGCCGCAGGTTGAAAGCACCGACCCGCCCGTCGGTGCTCGGATAGTTCACCCACTGCGTCTTCGTTCCCATCGCTCAGGAGCCCTCGTAATCGTCGACGGTGATCAGCTCGATCTCGGTGATGTCGTTGTCCTCGTTCTCGTCTTCCGGATCCGGCATGGGGACGACCACGGCGGGCGGCTGCACTTCGGGGAAGGGAGGCGTGTTCGGGGCGGAGCCCTTGTTCTGGACCATCAGATCGCCCATCCGGGGGACGCTCTTCCCCTCCACCTGGACGTCGAAGGAGTAGAGGATGAACTCGGCCTTCCCCTTGATACAGTTGGAGACCACGCCGCCGCCCGCGGATCCCGCCTCGTCGCCGGTGCTCATGCTGAAGTTGGCACCCTGGATCATGATGGGGTTGCCGTCCATCTTGACCTGCTTGCTACCCATCGCCGTGTCCTTCGACATGGCGATGTTCGGGTAGGGGATCGGCACCGGCCCGCCCGGGGTGGGGGTCTTGCACACGTCCGGGAAGGCCGTCGCGATCCCGTTGCTGGTCTGGTGGACCACCGTCCGGAAGTTCACGTTGATCGTCGCCGGCATCGGATCTCTCCTCCCCCTCTCAGTTCGTCCGCTCCCCCGCGGCGGAGCGGATGCACCCCGCGGACCTGCGGCTCGAGTCGGAGGCGCACCAGACCAGCGCCTCCGCCGCCGGTGCGTATCCCCGGGCGAAGGCCCGGCAGACCATCGCCAGCTGCAGCGCGCCGGATGCGGCGCCGACGTCCCCGACGCTCGTGGCCGGGTGCCAGACCGCCGGCGAGTCGAAGCCCGGGCCCAGGCGGGTCAGCACGACCCCCCACTCCCGGCCCCGGTAACTCTCCCCGTTCATGTCGCAGACGACCCACCGGACCGGCCGGCCGGACATCTCGGGGCAGGCCGCCCGGATCGCCGCGGTGAGGCCGGCCCCCGTCGACTGCGCGTCCGAGGACGACGGGCTCGGCTCCTCGCCGCCTCCGATCCCCGCGATCCGTGCGAGGATCGGCGCCCGGCGCCGCGCCGCCGTGGCGGCGCCCTCGACCAGGATCGCCACCCCCGCCTCCCCGGGCACGAATCCGTCGACGTTCCGCTGGCTCTTGAGGCGCCAGGACCGGTCGAGCCAGTCCAGGTTCCCGTCGAGGACGTTGGAGTCCACCGCCAGGATCAGGCAGCGCGCCGCCCCGTCCGCCGTCACGATCCGCCGGGCCTCGTCGAGGGCGAGCAGCGCGGCGCAGTGGCCGTCGTGGAAGGCGCCCTCCCCCGCCTCGAACTCCAGCGAGGACGACCTCCGGACCCCCTGCAGCAGCTTGCCGGCGTCCAGATCCTCGATCCCCTCCCGGCCCTTCTCCGGAAGCGCCAGCAGCAGGTGCATGCGGCGGAAGTCCTGGCGGCCGAGGGTGCAGTCTCGCAGGAGGTCCCGCAGGGCCCGGGCCGCCAGCGCCCCCAGCCGGCGCTCCAGGCCGGCGCCCGACGGGAGCCCCGGGGCGGGGGCGTGGGCGGTGGGCTCCGGCGGCCCCTCCGCCAGGTCGGGAGCCTGCGGGACGTAGTCGGGGTACGACTGCAGGCGCATGATGCCGGCGCGGATCGCGGCGCAGGTCTGCGCCACGCCGAGGCCGACGGCGGAGTGGCATCCCAGGCCGGTGACGGCAAGGTCGCTCACGCGGCGGCCTCCTTGATGAATACGCCCCGCACGTGCAGGAACTCCCGGGGGCAGGGGATCGAGGCCCGCCAGGTCAGGAGGATGCGCTCCTCGTCCGGCTCGATCCGCACCGTGTCCAGGGCGGGCTGCGCGCGACGCAGTTCTCCCTTGACCCAGGCCGTGACCGTCAGCGTCTGGCGCGGGAGGCGGGCCAGCATCTCCCCCGAGGGATGGGCTCCGGCGATCCTGAGCGTCTCGTCTCCCGACAGCGGCCCGTCGGCCACCAGACCGGCCGGTGCGGCGTTGAAGTAACGGGGGTCGAAGTCGGCGGGCAGCAGCGGCGAACGCTCCTCCTGCCACGTCTCGTCGTAGGTGCCCGCCCGATCGCGGCGAGGCTGCCAGCCGCGGCCGACGATGCCGAACCCCATGGGATCGGGGCGGTCCTTCCAGCGCTTGACGGCGTTCGCGGGGTCCTCCAGGTTCGGCAGGGCCAGCCCTTCCATCCGCTCGGCGGAACCGGTGGCGATCAGCCCGGTCCCCACGGGGTTCCGGGGCTCCCACGCGTGCTCCTCCGGCTTCGGGCTGGTGGTGTCGGCGCCTCCGAAGGCGCGCTCCCAGATCAGGGGGATGCGCTCGAAGGGCTCCGGCGGGCTCGGCTGCCAGCCGCCGAGGCTCTTGCGCCAGGCACGGTCCCCGAACACCCGGACGGTCTTGCGCAGGGTTCCCAGCGTCAGGCCGACGTCCACGTACGGGTCCTTGGGGCGCCGTGGGTAGGCGTGCCCGGCCAGGATCACGTCGCAACCCGGCTTCGGCGGGCAGGTGTCCGCCTCGGCGCGGATGCTGGACTCGCCGGGCTCCCCGTGATACTCGTCGGCGTGGAGGACCGGCACCTGCTCCTCCGCCGGCGTGGCGGCTCCGGTGCGCGGCTCGACCTGATAGGTCGCCTTCACGACCACCACCAGATGGTCACGTCCCTCCGCGTCGGTGAAGGGAACGCACGCCGCGGGAAAGGGTGTCCTGTTGGAGACCTCCAGCATGACCCGACCTCGGAACCTCCCCTGGGCGGACGCCCCCGCTAGTTGATCTGCACGGCGCCGCCCTTGATCTTGTTGACGCCGCTGGAGCGGGACAGCAGCCGGGTCCCGCGCACCACCACCGTCCCGTCGGCGCGGATGTGGATCTGCCCCTTGCCGCAGCGCAGCAGGATCTCCCGGTCCGCCTCGATGACGACCCGCTCCCCGTCCACGAGAGCATCCCGTGGCACCGGCTCGAGCACCCGTGCGGTCTCCGGCGAGCCCGGCGGCTCCATCAGCGCGAGCACCACCGGACGGTCCGGATGCCCCTCCTCGAAGAGGAGCAGCACTTCCCGTCCCTCGTGGTCGGGGCGCGACAGGCGCGCCCGGTCCAGCCCCGCCACCAGCCGCACGGGCAGGGGCGCCCCCCCGTCGACGCGCACCCGCACCCGGCCCCCCTCGGGGGCGAGGGTCCCGACCCGGGCCACGGTGCCGACCGTCGGCGCGGACCTCGGGAGTTCTGCCTTCTTTCGCATCGGTTCCTCCTCCGCGGGCCGGGTGGCCGGCGGCCGCAGGAGAGACGCCGTTCACGCATGACGGTGAGCACGGTTTGTCTGGACCAGGCGGCGCCATTCTAGGTCGCCCCCGCGCCGACGGTCAACCGGCGGGGAGGCGGGCCCGCGGGCGTCCGGAGGGCCCACCGGACCGGGCCCGGGCGAGCCCTGGATCGACGGCGGCCGTGCTAGAGTAGCTCCATCGCCGCAGATCCGCGGGAGGTCCGCAAATGGCCGCACGCCTGGAGTTCGAGCTGTCCACCGAGCCCAAGACCGCCTACCGGAAGGCCGCCGGGGGGCCGATGCGCCTGCTCGTGATGGGGGACTTCAGCGGCCGGGAGAACCGGGGACTTCAGGAGCCCGGCACCGATCTGGCCGGAAGGCCCCTCGTGCCGGTGGATGTCGACAACCTCGAGGACGTCCTGTTCCGCTTCTCGCCGCAGCTCTTCCTTCCCGCCGTGGAGCCGTCCGGGCCGGGCATGACCGTGGAGTTCCGGAGCCTGGAGGACTTCCATCCCGACGCCCTCTTCGGCCGCCTCGAGCTGTTCGAGGCCCTGCGCGGCCGGCGGTCGCGGCTGCTGGATCCGGCCACCTACGCCGACGCCGCCCGGGACCTCCTCGAGGGGTCCCCCGCGCCGCCGCCGGAAAGCCCGGGAACCGAGCCCACGCCCGAGGACGATGCCGGGACCCTGGAGCGGCTGCTGGGCCGGCGCCCCGCCGGGCCCCGGCCGGCACCCGGCCGGCTGGACCTGGATGGGCTGATCCGCCGGATCGTGGCGCCGCACATCGTGCCGGGCCCCGATCCGCAGCAGGCCCAGCTCGTCGCGGCGGTGGACGCCGGGATCGGCGACCGGGTGCGCGCCCTCCTGCATGACCCGGCCTTCCAGGCGCTGGAGTCCGCCTGGCGCTCCCTCGACCGGCTGGTCTCCGGCGTCGAGACCGGCGAGGATCTCCGGATCCTGGTCCTGGACTGCACCAGGGACGAGCTCGCCGCGGACGTCCGCGGCGCTGGCGGCGACCTCGCCGCCTGCGGGTTCTTCCGGGCCCTCGAGCGGGGGAAGGCCGGCGGTGATCCATGGTCGGCGCTGGTCGCCGACTTCGCCTTCGCCGACGCGCCCGGGGATCTCGAGCTGCTGGGAGCCCTCGGCGCCATCGCGTCCCACGCAGGCGGACCGCTACTCGCGGGGGCGTCTCCGGCGCTGCCGGGCTCCGCGCCTCTCGCCGAGCCCGCGCGCTGGCCCGCGCCCTCCGCGGCCTGGGGCGCGTTCCGGAGCCGCCCCGCGGCCCGCTGGACGGGGCTGGCGATGCCGCGGGTCCTGCTGCGCCTGCCCTACGGTGCGAAGACCGACCCCATCGACGCGTTCGCCTTCGAGGAGATCCCCGGCGCGCCCCGGCACGAACAGTTCCTGTGGGGCGGCCCGGCCTTCGCCTGCGCGGCCCTGATTGCCCGTGCCTTCCAGGAGCGGGGCTGGGAGATGGAGCCGGGGGACTTCCTCGAGCTCGAGGATCTCCCCGCCTACGTCGTCGTCGAGGATGGCGAGACCCGGATGCAGGCTCCCACGGAGGCCTACCTCGCCGAGCGGGCCGGGGGGGCCATCCTCGAGCGCGGCATCATGCCGCTGATGGGCTACCGGGACCGGAACGCCGCGCGGCTGCTGCGCTTCCAGTCGATGGCCGATCCCCCCGCCGGCCTGGCCGGCCCGTGGGCGTGAGTCCGGGGCGCGCCGATGCGTTCCGGCCTCCCTCGCCGGAGGACGCCACGCGCTGGCGCGCGCTGCTGACCGATGCCGGCTACACCGCGGAAGGTCTGCAGGAGTCCTTCGGCACCGCCAAGCCGCCGCTGCCGGAGTTCGGACTCCGGGACCAGATCCTGGAGGACCTGGGAGGAACGGAGCGGGACATCCTCCTGCGGTGGTTCTTCCTGGGGGAGCCCGTCGCCGCGGCCGCCGCCCGGGCCGCCCTCCCGTCCTGGTTCCTGGAGATCGCCCTCGAGACCGGTATGCTGCGCGACGAGGGGGAGTCGCTGCGCCCCGCCTGCATCCTCGCCGCCCACGAGGACCTGCTCCTGGCCTCCGACCCGTACGCCCGCCTGCTGTCCCCCGATGCGTACGACCATGTCCTGACCGTGAACCCCGCCGCCGTGCACCTGCTGCACTTCACGGTGCGTCGGCGGGTCCGCAGCGCTCTCGACCTCTGCGCCGGGTCCGGCATCCAGGCCCTTGCCGCGGCATCGCACGCCGAACGGGTGGTGGCCGCCGACCTGAACCCCCGGGCCGCGGGGTTCCTCGCCCTCAACGGGCGTCTCAACGGACGCGAGAACATCGAGGTGCGCACCGGCGACCTCTTCGATCCGGTCAAGGGGCGTTCCTTCGAGCTGATCGTCTGCAACCCGCCCTTCGTCCTCGCCCCCTCATCGGAGTTCCTCTACCGGGACAACGACCTGGGACTGGACGAGCTGTGCCGGCGGATCGTCCGGCAGGCGCCGGCCCACCTGGAGGAAGGGGGTTTCTTCCAGATGATCTGCGAGTGGCCGCAGATCGGGGGTGTCCCGTGGGACCGGCGCATCGCCGGCTGGTTCGAGGGGCTGGGGTGCGACGTGTGGGCGCTGAAGGGCACGACACAGCAACCGCCGGTGTACGCGGCCGGCCGGGTGCAGGAGACCCTGCCGGGGTCCCGCGAGGAGGCGGCGGCCCGCTACCGTGGATGGATGGCGTTCTTCCGGGAGGCCGGGATCGAGGCGATCCACGCCGGTCTGGTGGTCCTGCGCCGGCGGTCCGGCGCCAACTGGGTGCGCCTGGACGAGTCCCCGGGCTCCACCCACGGCCCCTTCGGCGAGCACGTGCTGCAGGGTTTCGCGACCCGGGATTTCCTGGAGGCGTGTCCGGGGGAGGAGGCCCTGCTGGCGGCGAGGCTACGCCTGACGGAGCACGCGCGGCTGGACCTGAGCTTCGAGCCCGGGGACGACGGCTGGAAGCCCGTCTCCTCCCGGCTGCGGCTGGAGAGGGGGCTGCCCCACCGGGTGGCCGTGCTCGGCGACGTGGCCACGTTCATCGCCGGGCTGGATGGCACCTCCTGCCTCGGGGATCGCATCGCGGCGATGCTCGACGGGGTCCCGGCCGGGACCGACGTCTCCCGGATGCGTGGGGAGGTCCTCAGGACGATGCGCTTCCTGCTGGACCGGGGCTTCCTGTCGGTCGTCTCGCCACCACCAGCCAGCCGGTGACCGGAACCCCGCCCTCGTTGCGCAGGACGCCGGCATCCAGCGCCTCCAGGGCCAGGCCCGCGTTCGCCACCGTCCGCTCCAGATAGTCCCGCCGGTGGCTGTAGCGCCCGTGGGCGTTGAGGCGATAGCCGCCGGGCGCCGCCCCGTCGAGCCCTTCGACCGAGAACACGAGGAGCCCTCCAGGCCGGAGGGCGCGATGGGCCCCCCGCGTCACCGGCTCCAGGTCCCCGAAGTAGACGAGGGTATCTGCGGAGACGATCAGGTCCCAGCGGCGATCCTCCCCCGAGAGGTGCGCCACGAGCTCCGCCTTCTCCAGCCGGTCGTAGCGGTCCAGCCCGCGCGCCCGGTCGAGCATCCCCGCGGACAGGTCGATCCCCTCCAGCTCCCCCGCGTAAGGCCGCAGCACCTCCGCGCAGAGTCCCGTCCCGCAGCCCGCGTCGAGCACCGCGAGGCCCTCTCCCGTCTTCACGTGCCGGGGAAGGACAGAGGCGATCCACGCCGGGACCCGGTACTCGAGGGCGCGCAGGTTCTCGTCATAGCTCTCGGCGAAGTGGTCGAACACCTGCTCCACGTAACCGTCGGATGCCCGGCCGGGCACGTCCTCGCCGGAGCAGGCGGCCATCATGTGCCGCGGAATGGGGTTGTCCGGCTCCCGCGCGGCCCAGCGCCGGAACACCTCGAACGCCTGCTCCACCCGCTCCAGGCGGTAGAGCACCTGTCCCAGGTTCGTGTAGGAGCGTACGTGCCCCGGATCCAGCGTCAGGGCGCGCTCGTAGGCCACCGCCGCCTCCTCGAGCCGGCCCATCTGCCGCAGCGCGTTGCCCCGGTTGCTGTGGGTCTCCGCGCGGTCCGGCTCCAGGGCCAGGGCCCGGTCGTAGGAGGCGATGGCCAGCTCCAGCTTGCCCTGCGCGCGCAGCGCGGCCGCCAGGTTCTGGTGGGCCATCGCCATGCCCGGGGCCAGGGCCAGGGCGGACCGATAGGCCTGGGCGGCCTCCGGATGCCTGCCGAGCTGCAGCAGGATGTTCCCCAGGTTGTTGTAGATGTCCGGATGGTCCGGCCGCAGCTCCACGGCCCGGGCGATGAGCTCCACGGCCTCCTCGCTGCGGCCGGCCTGGTGTTGCAGGACGCCGAGGAAGTGGATGGCGTCGGGATGATCCGGGCGGACCTCCAGGACCGCCCGGTAGGCCATCTCCGCATCCTCGAGCCGCCCCTCCCGGTGAAGCCGGACGGCCTCCTCCAGCGACCCGCCCCCAGGGGACGGCGGCGGATCAGGAGATCTGGTAGTCGAACTCACTGTCCTTCACGGTGACGTGAACCCGCTCCACGGGCTGGCCCTCCATCATCCGGCGCAGGAACTGCTCGCTGATCGTGGGGAGCACGGTGTTCGTGAGGATGGCGTCGATCATGCGGCCGCCGCTCTCCAGCTCGGTGCAGCGGCTCACGATGAGCTGCACTGCCTCGTCATCGTAGGTGAAGGGCACCTTGTGGTTCTGCGCGATGCGCTTCTCGATACGGCGGAGCTGCAGACGTGCGATCAGGCCGATCACTTCGTCGCTCAACGGGTAGTAGGGGATCGTCACCAGCCGGCCGAGGAGCGCGGCGGGAAACACCTTCAGCAGCGGCTCCCGGAGCGCCTTCGCGATCCCCTCCGCCTCCGGCATCAGGTCCGGGTCCTTGCACATGTTCATGATGAGATCGCTGCCGACGTTGGACGTCAGGAGGATGAGGGTGTTCTTGAAGTCGATCATCCTGCCCTCGCCGTCCTCCATCCACCCCTTGTCGAAGACCTGGAAGAAGATCTCGTGGACGTCGGGATGCGCCTTCTCCACCTCGTCGAGGAGAACGACGCTGTAGGGGCGCCGGCGCACCGCCTCGGTCAGGATCCCACCTTCCCCGTAGCCGACGTACCCGGGAGGCGCTCCCTTCAGCGTGGATACGGTGTGCGCCTCCTGGAACTCGCTCATGTTGATGGTGATGACGTTCTGCTCCCCGCCGTAGAGGGACTCGGCCAGCGCCAGCGCCGTCTCGGTCTTTCCCACACCCGACGGTCCGGCGAGGAGGAACACGCCGATGGGCTTGTTCGGGTTGTCCAGGCTCGCCCGGGAGGTCTGGATCCGCCGGGCGATCATGTCGAGGGCGTGACGCTGCCCCACCACCCTCTCGTTCAGGGTATCCCCGAGGCGGAGCACCGCCTCGATCTCGTTCTTGACCATCCGGCCCACCGGGATGCCGGTCCAGTCCGCCACCACCGAGGCCACCGCCTGCGCGTCCACGCTGGGGAGGATGAGGGGGTTCTCCCCCTGGACCTCCGCCAGCTCCGTCTGCAGCTTGCCCAGGTCCTCCAGGAGCGCCGCGCGCTCGGCGCCGGTCGGTGCCGCCGCGGTCTCGCCCTCCTCGGCCGCCCCGGAGTCGATCACCGTCTCCTCCGCGGCCGCATCGGCGGCCTTCTCCAGCTTGCTGTCGGTGCCCTCGACCTTTCCGACGGCGCCCCGCAGCTTGCCGCGGATGTCCAGGACCTTCTCCACCAGGCCCTTCTCCCGGCTCCAGCGGGCCTCCAGCTCCTCCCGGCGCTTGTTCTCGGCCTCCAGCTTCTCGTTCGCCTCCGCCTCCCGGGCCTCCGTCGCGACGCCGACGCTCTTCTCCCGGGCGATGATGCCCAGCTCGGTCTCCAGGCTCTCGATCCGGCGCCGGCAGTCCTCGAGCTCCGCCGGAACCGCGTGCAGGCTGATGGCGACCCGGGCGCAGGCCGTGTCGAGCAGACTGACGGACTTGTCGGGGAGCTGGCGGGCGGGGATGTAGCGATGGGACAGGCGCACCGAGGCCTCGAGGGCCTCGTCGAGGATCTGCACACGGTGATGCTTCTCCAGCGCCGAGGCGATGGCCCGCATCATGAGGATGCCGTTCCCCTCGGAGGGTTCGGAGACCTGCACCACCTGGAAGCGCCGGGTGAGCGCCGGGTCCTTCTCGATGTGCTTCTTGTACTCCGCCCAGGTGGTTGCGGCCACCGTCCGGAGGGTCCCCCGGGCCAGCGCGGGCTTCAGGAGGTTCGCCGCATCGCCCGTCCCCGCCGCGCCACCGGCGCCGATGAGCGTGTGCGCCTCGTCGACGAACAGGATGATCGGCTTCGGAGAGGCCTGCACCTCCTCGATGACCGAGCGCAACCGCTGCTCGAACTCCCCCTTCATGCTGGCGCCGGCCTGCAGCAGGCCGATATCCAGGGAGAGGAGGCTGACGTCCTGCAGCGGCGGGGGCACGTCGCCGGTGGCGATCCGCATGGCGAAGCCCTCGACGACCGCGGTCTTGCCGACGCCGGCCTCGCCGGTGAGGATGGGGTTGTTCTGCCGGCGGCGCATGAGAATGTCGATGATCTGCCGGATCTCCTCGTCCCGGCCGACGATCGGGTCCATCTCCCCCTTCCCCGCCTTCTCGGTGAGGTCCACGGAGAACTTCCGGAGGGCCTCCTGCTTGCCCATCTGTGCCGGGGCCGTGCCGCCCTCCGCCGCGTCGCCGCCCTCCGCCACCTGGAATCCGTCGCTGGCGCGCATCCCCTCCTCCGGGGAACCGCCGGTCAGCTCGGCGAAGCGATCGACGAGGGTGTCCTCCTTCACCTTCTCGAACTCCGCGGAGATCCCGTGCAGCGTGTGCCGCAGCCCCCGGGTCTTGACGATCCCCACGACCAGGTGGCCCGAACGCACCTGGGACTCACCGAACATCAACGTGCCGTACACCCAGCCGCGCTCGACCGCCTCCTCCACCTGGGCGGAGAGGTCCGAGATCGAGGTCGATCCGCGGGGGAGCTTGTCCAGGAACTCGGTGAAGTCCTTCGCCAGCCGGGAGGGGTTCAGGTCGAACCCCTTGATGATGCGGTGCAGATCCGAATCCTGCAACTGGAGGATCTGGTGGAACCAGTGCACCAGCTCGACGTACGGGTTGCCCCGCATCTTGCAGAAGACCGTGGCGCTCTCGATGGCCTTGTAGGTGACCGGGTTCAGCTTCCCGAACAGCGCAACACGACTGATCTCAGCCATATCAACTCCCCGCCGACGGCGCGAGGGTGAGCTCGTCGGCATCCGTTTCCCGGGGTGGACCCGTCAGCCAGGTCGTCCAGCCGAGGCGTCCCGGGCCGCCCAGCGGCAGCGGCGGCACCGCTTCCCTCTTGAGGATCAGGTTGACGTCCCAGATCAGCTCCTCGCCGACGTACGACCGGACCAGTGCCGCCAGGCGGCGCTCGCTCCGGGTCCGGGGCAGGAGCCGTTCGTAGTCCTCCAGATCGAGTGGACCGAGGTGGATCCGGAACTTCTGCTGGCAGTCCCAGATCCTCGCCCCCACGGTGGCGTTGAGACCCAGGCTGCCGGTGGCCGGGGACCCGCCCAGCCGGAGATGGCATTCCTCCGGCAGGTCCACCCACTGCCCGACGAACTCCTCGACGGTCACCGGCACGTCGAAGAAATCGGCGATCATCCCCTCGAGCCCGCCGGCGTGCCGGCTCTGGCAGGAAAGCGGTCCCGCGTAGTGGAGCTTCGCCAGATCCGACACCGCGCCCCGCCCACGGACCGAGTCCATCGCCATGCCGAACAGGGAGCCGACGTAGACCGAGAAGCGGTCCGCCTCCGGCCGGTCGAAGTTGGTCGTGGGCTGGGCGTTCGCCCAGGCCCGGTAGAACAGCGAGATCATCCTGTGGTGGAACAGATCGATGAACCGGGCGAAGGTGGCGTCGTCCTTGTTGCGCAGGCGATCCCGGGCATACTCGGTCAGGTGAATGGGCAGCGGACCGTTCGGGCCGAACAGCCCGAAGCACAGCACCGCCAGGTGGGCCGGCTGCCCCTCTCCGCCGCGACGGAACGACGCGATGGAGGAAGGCGCGAAGGACAGCTCGGGAGCCTGACCGAAGCGCACCGGGTCCTCGCCCGCCCGCCGCGACTGCCCGAACCGCGGCCGGTCCGTGTTCAGGCTCTCGAGGAAGCGCATCGCCTTGTAGAAATCGAAGCGGTACGGTTCCCTCTCCAGCCGGTCCTGGAGCTCTAGAGCGTGTGTCGCGTTCCCATCCGGATCGGCCAACGCATGATCTCCCCACGGGTCGCCGTCCGAATGACGGTCTCCGTGAATCCATTGAGCGATACGTACCGCGCCAGGAAGCGCTCCAGCACCGCTCCCAGCAGGAACACCCCGGTCCCCTGGAATGCCGCCTCGTCCAGCGTGAGGGCCACCTGCAGCCCGCGGCCGAACGTGATCGGTCCCGGGGTGGGCAGCTTCCGGATCACCGGGGTGGATTCCACCACCTGTACGCCCTCGACCTGGGCCTTGGTGACCGGCTCGCTGACGTCGCCGTAGAGCATGAGCAGTTCCCGCAGCGCCCGGGCGTTGTCGCGCCCCTCACCGTGAACGAGGGAGAGGTAGTTCAGCGAGAGGTGGCTGATGAGGCGCCAGGTGGTGTCCCCCTCCACCCAGCTCGGCCTCGGCGTCGACGGCCCGGCCAGGCACTTCACGTGCGAGACCGGCGGACCCGAGGGCATGGTGAAGTCCGTGGGGCCCCGCCCCACGGGCATCTGCAGCGGGAGATCGCGGTTCGTGCAGAGGGCCGTCACCGCGAGCTGGCGCAGATCCCCGCGCAGGCCCCCGGGAGCCCCGTCCACCAGGGACACGAACACCTCGCTGCCGACGTAACGGGACCGGCTCCCGTCGGCCCGCTCCTTCGCCGACAGCATCCGCGGCACCCGCCGGACGGTGTAATAGCCGGTGTCGGGATCGTCATGGATGTGGTTCCCGAAGGCGTAGAAGGGATGGAAGGCTCGTGCGCCCTCCTCCCCCGTCCCGTGCCCGGTCACCCCCGTGACCGCGTACACCTCGAAGTCCAGCGGCCGGTTGCGATCCGGGACGACGTGGTACTCCACCTCCCGCTCGCTGAGATGGATCCGATCCGCACGCTGCGGGAACAGGTTGATCGCCGGAGTGCAGAACAGGGCGAAGCGACCGGCGTCGATCTGCGTCTCCAGGGAGGAGTCGCTCTGATCGAGCAGCACGATCACGTCGAGCTGGTTCTCCTTGCAGCGCCGCACGGCGTGGCCGAGGCCCCGGAGCTCGACGGACATGTAGCGCTCCGGAAACGCGAAGTACTCGTGCAGGAGGCGGTAGCCCTGGAAGGAGCGCGGTCCGTAGGGGAGCAGCGCCTCGTGGTCCTCGAACCCGACGCGGTGGACCGTCTCGCCCTCGACCACCTCTCGCCAGGATACCGCGCCGTCGGCAGGCTGTGCCACCATCCCCACCGCGTGGGCGAGCAGCAGCTCGTAGATGCGCATCGGCAGTTCGGCGGTCCCCCGGAGGTAGAGCGGCAGACGATCCAGCGCGATCTTCTCGAAGGGGAGCCCGGCGGTCGTGCGCAGCCGGAAGCGGAGCGCGGACTTGACCCGCTCCTTGCCGGGCAGGTCCAGGTCCGCCAGGTCGCCAGCGTGCGGCAGATAGCGGGCCTCGGCCAGCTCCAGCGGCCAGAGCGTCACCTCGTGGGCGGTCTGGTACTCGCAGGCGGTCTGCTCGCCTTTCCCGAGCACGCTCCGCAGCGCGGCCCCACGGGGCACCACGTAGCCGTCCGCCAGGGCCCCCTCCCCGGGGTTCGGCGCGAGCTGGACCAGGGCCATCGACGGGGTTGGGGCCAGGTAGTGCGGGTAGACCATCTCCAGGAGGTGCTGCGTGAACTGAGGGAACTCGGCGTCCAGCTTGAGCTGTACCCGGGCGGAGAGAAACGCGAAGCCCTCCAGCAGACGCTCCACGTACGGGTCGAGGCACTCGAACTCCTCGAGCCGGAGCCGCGCGGCGATCTTGGGGAACTCCCGGGCGAACTCGGCCCCCATCTCACGAAGGTGCTGCAGCTCCCGGTTGTAATGCTCGAGGAGCCTGGGGTTCATGACGACTTCCCCTCCTCCAGCCGGACGTCGCCGCTCTCGAGGTCGATCTCGGTCTTGAGCAGCAAGTCCAGCGGAACGGGCTCGGCCCAGAGCTGCGCCTTGATCTCGAAGGAGATGGCGTGGTGGCCCTCGGTATCGCCGACGGAGCGCACCTCGACCTCCAGGGTGGCGGGGTCGATCCGCGGCTCGAAGGACTCGATGGCGTGCACGATTCTCCGGCGCAGTTCCTGTGCATCCACGCTGGCGGCGTTCGCGCCGGTGAGGCTCGGCATGCCGTAGCGGAGGACCGAGCGCTCCACCTCCGGGTAATCCACGAGCTCGTCCAGGTGCAGGTTGTCGGTGTTCAGCAGCCAGGCCAGGTCCCGGAGGACCGCCTGCCGGAGCTGGGGCCAGGAGAGGACGGAGCGCTGCTTCGATTCGCGCTGCGAATCCGGCTGGTCGTCGGTGAGTCGATCCAGGAGGGAGGGCTGCAGGCGTTCGGTCTCTTGCTTGAACTCGGGCATGGCAGCGGCTCGAGGCGTCAGGCCTCTCCGCCGGACGCCTCCCCTGCGGGCTCGTCCACCGGCTCGCCGGTCTGGAGGTCGATCGCGCGGATGTCCATCAGAGGATACTCCCCGGCGTCGGTGGCGAGCATCCGCTGCCCGAGGCCGAAGAAGCCATTCTCCCCCTGATCCAGCCACTCGGTCACACGCGCCAGGCGAATCTCGGAGCGCTTCGCCCGCTCGGAGCCCGGATACCGGGTCGGGATCAGCCCGACGGTCTCCCCGCCGTTCGCCCACCGGAACTGGGCGGGCATCCAGACCACGTCCCGGAGGTCCCCCGGCTCCTCGATCTCGATGCGGCGGATCCGGTGAAACGGGACCCAGTAGTAGCGCCCGTTGACGATGGCCTCGAGGACGGGCCCGAGACGCGAGTCCGCATCGGCGATCCACTCGAAGGCCCGTTCGTCGATGGCTCCCGCCGTGGTGGGAGCCGCATCGAGGGCGCGCCCCCGCAGATCTTCCGCCTCCGCCGTCTTGCCGGAACTCACCGCGTGAAGGGACTGCATCAGCAGCGCCAGCCACTCCTCCGGTTCGCCGAGCACGAGCGGCGAGCGCTCGCCGGCAAACACCGCCGTCCGGAGCGCCTCGCAGCGCAACGCCTCCCGGTAGGTCTGGACCATCGGCAGGGTCCCCGCGTCCATCTCGCCGAGGACCTTGAGCTGCGTCATGGCCCGCTCCCAGTCCCCGAGGACCGCGAGCAGCTGGAACAGGAAGACCCGATACTTCGAGTTGGATGGGTCCTTCCGGATCTGGTCCTGAAGCTGCTCCAGGGACTCCTGCAGCTTGCCTTCCCGCAGACTCTCGTGTGCTCGCATCTGGATCCCTTCCCGGAGGCGGCCGTCCCCGGAGCCCCGAGCCGTGCCCGAGGGGGAGGAGTCGGCCGCCCTCCGGGCAGCCGACCCCACCCCGGGCTCAGATCTTGACGTTCTCGGCGATGTTCCAGCCGTAACGGATTGCGGCGTCCGCCGAGCCGTCCTCCTTCTGCGGGGAG
>JASFRI010000055.1:0-15250 GCA_050115015.1 Acidobacteriota bacterium | reverse complement strand
GACGTCCCACCCCGAGGCCACCGTACGCCAGATCGTCGACGGCGAGCTCGATCTGCTGGCCACTTCGTAAGCGCGTCATGGTCCCCCGGGAACGGTGTTGGAGTCGGCGGAATGGTAGAGACGCGCCCGAGGGGTGTCAACCGTGGGGAGCACCCCGGCGATCGAAGAGCCGGAGCACGGCGAGCCCCAGGATCCAGCACAGTCCGAGGCCCAGGGGCACGAGCCAGGGCGGCGCGACGTCGAACACCGGGCGTACCGGGGAATCCCGGTGCACGATGAGGTGGATCCGCGACCACGGCGTGACCAGTTCCCCCGCGAGGTAGGCGGGCAGCCGGAGCATGCCGCCGCCGACAGCGGCCAGCAGATCGCCGTACGTCGGCTCGCGGAACGGGCTCAGCAGTCCGGTGCGCAGGGCCGTGGTGAGCGCCAGGTTCCACGCCACCGCCAGGGCGGCCACCGTCCACCGTGCTGCCGTCGAGCCGACGCGATCCAGCGCGACGGCAAGACCCAGCACGAACACCGGCGTGAGGTCCACCAGGCGGCGGGCGCCGAAGGCGTAGCCGCCCCACCAGTCCACCACGGACGCGACGAGCCAGACCTCCGCGAGGGTGACGAGCCCGAGCCCGACCGCCAGCCGCCGGTCCCGCCGGAAGAGCAGGAACAGCCCGGCGAGGGCCGGCGCCAGGATCGGCGACCAGGACAGGAGGCCGTGCCACGGCGAGAGCAGCACCCCCACCAGGTGCGGCCGCAGCAGATCCAGAAAGGCCCCGCCCTGGGGCAGCCCGAGACGGCCGTAGATGCGGAGCCAGGCGACGAGCTGCACGCCGAAGACCAGGGCGAACCCCGCGCCCAGGGCGAGTCCCTCCCGCGCGGTGCGCCCGGCCCGCTCCCGCTCCGACCGGAACCACAGGATCGCCGGGAGCAGGATCAGCAGGACGTGCTGGGAGCGGACCGTCGCGGCCAGGCCGACCGCGGCCCCGGCAAGCGCCCAGCGCCAGGCCGACGGCCGGTCCCGGGCGCGCAGGCCGGCGAGCAGCGCGAGGGCGACCGCGAAGGCCGCGGGGACGTGAGCGTAGGTCGGCAGGTGGAACGCATAGGCGAGGAACGGCGTCCCGAGGGCGCAGGCCAGGATCGACGGCAGGGCGACCTGGGACCGCACGAAGCGCACGCAGATCCGCAGCCCGATCCACAGCGCGGCCAGGCCGTAGACCGCGGTGCCCGCCGAGGCGGCCAGGATGTGAAGGTCTCCGTATCCCCCCGGTGAGACCGCCGCCCCCGCCAGGCGGAGCAGGAGCTCCGCGAGCAGCACGAAGGGTATCCAGAACAGCCCCGCACCCATCCCGAAGGGGTTTCCCGGCCGCCCCAGCTCGGTGGTGGCGTGGAAGCGAACCCGGTCGTTGCCCTCGATGTAGCCGAGGCGGAGCAGCTCGTCGCCGAAGTCCACGTCCCGGTCGAACAGGAGCGACCGGGCCCAGGCGTAGTTCCCGCTGGAGTCCGGCACCAGGAATGTCGTATGGAAGAAGAGGGCCCAGGCGATCAGGATCGCCGCGGCGATCCAGGTACGGGGCCCTGGAGCGGGCCAAGGGCCGCGACTCACCTACCCTTCATCAGGGAGCGGTAGCGCTCCGTCTCCCGGAGCGGCTGCAGGTCCGGCTCCTCGCGGATGACGTCGAAGTGACCGTAGCCGCGCCGCACCGCGTCCTCGAGCCAGTCGAGGGCTGCCTCCACGTCCCCGGCCTGGGCGCAGCCCCGGGCCATGGCGTAGAGATCCGTCGGCGCCCCCTCCGCCCGGACCTCCGCGGCGATCCCCTCCAGGAGGCCGCGGGCGGCGGCGCGATCCGCGTCCGCGCCGGCGATGGCCCGGGCCAGGTCGACCCGGGCCCGCACCCGGAGGTAGAGCGGGTCCTCCTCCGTCTCGGCGGCGATCGCCGCCTGCAGCGCCGCCGCCGCGCGGGAGTCCAGCCCGAAGCCTGCCAGGCGGTGGGCCAGCTCGAGCTGCAGGGTGAGCGGCGCGCCGTCCCGGCCCGCCGCCATCTCCAGCACGTCGATGGCCTCCTGCGGCCGGCCCAGCTCGTCGTAGATCGCGGCCAGCTCCCGGCTCGCCGCGAAGACCACCAGCGGTCCGTAGTCGGATCCGTCCCGGGCCTCCGGGAATCCGTCCACCACCGTCCGGAGCACCTCCAGCGCGCCCTCCGGGTCGCCGAGCCGCCGGCGGCAGACGCCGATCCGGTAGAGCACGGAGCCCTGACAGAGTCCCCGCCGCCCTCCCATCTCGATCTGGCCCAGCTCGTCGAGAGCCGCATCGTATTCTCCCACGCGCATGTGCCAAGCCGCCGCTCCCAGGAGGACGAGGTTCTCCCATTCCGGGAAATCGCGCAGCAGCTCCAGCTGCATCTTGTTCACGATCGGGTAGAAGCCGGTGCGCTGGAAGACCGCGACCTCGCCGAACCGCGGGGCGAAGGCACCGGCGTGCAGGTCCCGGGCCTTGCCGTAGAGGGTGAGCGCCTCCTCGTACCACTCGTCGTCGCGGTAGGCATCCCCCATGACGGAGTAGCCGCGCCAGTCGGCGGGGGCGAGCGCGATGGCGCGATCGAGGACCTCGAACGCCTCCCGGTACCGGTCCTGGAGGCGCAGCACGGCTCCGAGGAGCAGCAGGCTCTCCAGGTCCTCCGGGCGCTCTCGCAGCGCGGCACGGAGCCCCTCCTCGGCCTCGTCGAGGCGGTCCTCCAGCATCGCCACGAGCCCTCCGGCGCGCTGGACCTCCGGGAGATCGGGGTCGATCCGCCGGGCCTCCTCCAGGAGATCCCGCCCGCGGCCCATCCAGACCTCGTCCCGATCCCAGACCCAGCGATAGGGTGCGAGCGCCGCCCGGGAGAGCTCCGCGAGGACGACGGCATTGGCGGGGTAGAGCTTTGCCGCCTTCTGGAGCAGGAGGAGCGCCCGCTCGTTGTCGGCGGGGGTCACCTCCGCCATCAGCGCCGCCGCCCGGCCCAGGAACGCCTCGGCCGTCAGATCCCCGATCCGCTGCTGGGTCCGCTCCCAGAACTCCGGGTCCGTCCGGTCGATGGTCTGCGGGGGCCGCTGCACCGGAGCGGCCAGGGGCGCGACGAGGAGGGCCGCGGCGGCGACGGCGATCGCGGAGGCGGGCCATACGCTGCGGGACCAACGGAGGCGACGCATCCGCGGCATCTTATCCGTCACCCCGCGGGGGGTCAAACGAGCCGCACTTCTTCGCTATAATGCGCCTCCGCCCGGCCGATCGCCGGGCCATCCAGAACCGCAGGGAGGTTCCATGCCGAAGACGAAGGCCGGTACGCTGAAGCCCCAGATCGACCAGCTCAGGAAGGAGATCCGCGAGAAGGGGGACGCCCTCGCGGGCGAGGAGCGCAGGAGGGAGATGCACCGCCTCAAGCGCCTCCAGCGGAAGGTCCGTCGCATCCGCAAGCTGGAGACGGCCCGTACCACCGCGGAGGCGCCGGAGGTGCCGGCGGGCGACACGTCCGAGGCCTCCTGACCCGCGAGCCCGCCCCAGTGGGTGCGGGAAAAAGCCCATCCAAGCCCTCCCGGCCCGTCCCCCGGGGCCTTCCTGCCCCCTGCAACCGCTCTCTTCCCCCTCCCGGCCTGGGCACGTCCCTTGCAGTGAGTGCGCTCGTGGGGCCATCCGGGCTCCGGGCCCGTGACCACATCCGGCACGGGCCGGCACCGGATCCGCGGCCGGAGGTCGGACCGGCCGCCTCGAAACGGGAGGACCGATGATGCCAGCCACCGCGAAGAAGGGGATGCGGGCGACGGTCGTGGTTCACCAGGACCTCTGCAAGGGCTGCGGCCTGTGCGTGCAGGCCTGTCCCCAGCATCTGCTCGAGATCCAGCGCGACCGGGTCAACCGGCTCGGGTACTTCCCGGTCCGGTTCGTCGCGGAGGGGTGCTCGGGCTGTGGCGTCTGCTTCTATGCCTGCCCCGAGCCGGACGGTCTGACGATCTGCCGGCTGATGAGCTAAGGGAGGGAACATGCCGGGACAGCTGATCAAGGGGAACGAGGCGGCGGTCCGCGGTGCGCTGCTGGCCGGCTGCAACGGGTTCTACGGGTACCCCATCACGCCCGCCAGCGAGCTCGCGGAGTCCGCGGCGCGCTTCTTCCCGGCGACCGGAGGCACCTTCGTCCAGGCGGAGAGCGAGGTCGCGGCCATCAACATGGTGTACGGGGCTTCCGCCGCCGGTGACCGCGCCATGACCGCGTCGTCCGGCCCCGGGCTCTCGCTCATGCAGGAGGGGATCTCCTACATTGCAGGCGCGGAGCTTCCCGCCGTCATCGTCGACGTCATGCGCGGCGGCCCCGGGCTCGGGAACATCGCGCCGGAGCAGGGAGACTACCTGCAGATGGTGAAGGGGGGCGGCCATGGCTGCTACCGCAACATCGTCCTTGCCCCCGCATCCGCCCAGGAGATGTGCGATCTGACGATGCTCGCCTTCGAGCTGGCGGACCGTTACCGGAACCCGGCCATCGTCCTGGTGGACGGCTACGTCGGACAGATGATCGAGCCGGTGGCGTTCCCGCCGCCGGCGCCGGCGCCGGCGCCGAAGCCCTGGTCGGTCCAGGGGAACGCGGAGACCCGCGGCAACCTCGTGAGCTCCATCTACCTGGATCCGGCCGTCCTGGAGGCCCACGTCCTCAAGCTCCAGGAGAAGTACCGCGAGGTGGAGAAGCACGAGGTGCGGTGGGACACCTACCGGACCGAGGATGCCGAGCGGATCGTCGTCGGATACGGCATCATCGGCCGCATCCTCAGGAGCACGGTGGACGCCGCCCGGCGGCAGGGGATCCGGCTCGGCCTGGTGCGGCCGATCTCGCTCTGGCCTTTCCCCAACGAGCTGTTCCGCGATCTGGCCGGACGGGTCGAGCACATCCTGGTCGTGGAGATGAGCAACGGACAGATGATCCAGGACGTCCGGCTCGCCGTGGAGGGTCGCTGCCCCGTGGAGTTCTACGGCCGCGTCGGGGGCGTGGTCCCCAGCGACGAGGAGATCCTCGAGCAAGTGCTACGTATCCGGGAGGAGAGCCATGTCCGATCCGCTGTTTGACCGGCCCCATTCCTTCTACGGCCGCTTCGACCGCAAGGGAGGCGACCAGGGGACGACGCACTACTGTCCCGGGTGCGGACACGGGAACGTCCACAAGATGATCGCCGAGGCGATCGACGATCTGGGCATCCAGGATCGCACGATCCTGATGAGCCCCGTCGGCTGCTCCGTCTTCGCCTACTACTACATGGACGTGGGGAACATCCAGGCGGCCCATGGCCGCGCCCCGGCGGCCGCGACGGGCGCCAAGCGCGCCCATCCCGACAGCATCGCCGTCGTCTACCAGGGCGACGGCGACCTCGCGGCCATCGGCACCGCGGAGATCCTCCACGCCGCGAACCGCGGGGAGAACCTCACGGTGTTCTTCATCAACAACGCCATCTACGGGATGACCGGAGGGCAGATGGCGCCCACGACCCTCGCCGGCCAGCGCACGGCGACCACCCCTGCAGGGAGGGACGTCCACAACGACGGATATCCCATCCGGGTCTGCGAGCTGCTGTCCCAGCTCGAGGCGCCCGTGTACCTCGAGCGGGTCGCCCTCGGGGACAATCGCCATAACCGCAAGGTGCGCCAGGCGGTCCGCCGGGCGCTGGAGAACCAGGTGAAGGGGATGGGCTTCTCGCTGGTGGAGATCCTCTCCCCGTGCCCCACGGGATGGAAGATGACGCCCGTGGAGGCCTGCGCCTGGACTCTCGAGGAGATGGTCAAGAAGTTCCCCCTGGGCGTCTACCGGGACCGGACCGACGAACCGCCGGGCGGACCGCGGCCCCGCCGGCAGGTTCCGCGGGAGCAGGTCCCGGAGATCCTGGGGATCCAGCAGGGTCCCCCTCCCCGCCCCTCGGAGTCGCTCGGAGACGTCGACCTGCGCGCGAAGGCCTCCGGGTTCGGCGGTCAGGGGGCCCTCACCACGGGTCTGGTTCTTGCGGAGACCGGTCGGCTCGCCGGACTGCAGGTGTCCTGGCTTCCCTCCTACGGTCCCGAGATGCGCGGCGGTACCGCGCATTGCCACGTCTGCATCTCTCGGCAGCCGGTCGGTTCTCCGCTGATCACCCGCCCGAACGTGCTCTTCGCCATGAACCTCCCCTCGCTGGAGCGGTTTGTGCCGGAGGTCACGCCGGGCGGGATCGTCATCTACAACACCTCGATGATCGACCGCCCGCCGTCCCGGGACGACATCCAGGCCCTGGGCATCCCCGTCACGGAGATCGCCGACCGGCTGGGGAATCCACGCGGGGCCAACATGGTGATGCTCGGGGCCTACCTGGAGCTGTCCGGCGCCCTGCCCATGGAGACCGCCGTCAAGGCCCTGGAGACGTTCTTCCAGGACGGAGTCCTTGCGAAGAACCGGGAGGCCCTGGCCGCGGGTGCAGAGCACGCGCGCCGCGCCCCGAAGGAGCCGGCCCCGGTCTCCGGCTGATCCCGGACGACGGAGGGCACGCGAAGGAGAAATCATGCACGACCTGCATGAGTACCCCGTGACGGTCCACTGGACGTCGGACCGGGAGGGCTGGGCGGGCTCCTCCTCGCTGCCGCCGATCGAGGTCGCCACGGCGGCCGAATTCGGCGGGCCAGAGGGGTTCTGGAGCCCGGAACACCTGTTCGTGGGGGCGGTCGCGTCGTGCTTCATGGCCACGTTCGTGGCCATTGCCAGGAACTCGAATCTGGACCTGGTGGCCCTGGACGTCCCCGCGACCGGGTTGCTGGACCGCGGGGATGACCGACGGTTCCGCATCCGGGAGATCCGGCTGCGTCCGCACATCGTCGTCGCCCGGGCCGACGATCGGGGCCGCGCCCTGCGAATCGTCGAGAAGGCCCACCGGGGGTGCCTGATCGCCAAGGCGATCCACGCGGAGGTCCTGGTGGAGCCGCTGGTCGAGGTGGAGCACGCCGCGCTGGCGAGCTAGCCAGCGGCTTCCTTCCCTCAGCGCGGCGGCTGTGCCTCCGGGACGAGGGTGCGGTCCTCGGAGTAGAAAGTCAGCCGGATGCGGCTCTCGTCGTTCCCCATCGGCGAGTGCTCGTACAGGAGCTTCAGCGTGAGGAAGGCGGTGGCGCTGACGGCCACCGGAAAGCGGAACTCCTCGATTCGCTCCTCGTCGGCGGCGATCCTCGAGTCCTCCTCGAGCTGCACGCCACGGGCGAAGCAATCCCCGTCGCGCACGATCGTGTTCCCCGAGGCATCCCGGAACAGGCGCGCATAGACGCGGCTGGCCTCGCCGGTGTTGCCGTGGGTGTCCCGCATGGTGACCTGCAGGATGACCTTCCGCCCGGGCATCCCCGTCGGCACCGCGTGGCCGGCGCCGCGGTTCTCCAGCGACACCCGCAGGAACAGCTCGTCCCCTTCGCGCCGGGGGTCGAGCTTCACCCGCAGGGCCTTGTGGAGCTGGTCCAGGGAGTGTCCGCCGGGAACATCGTGCAGATTGATCTCCGCGCCGGTCTCGCGGTGCACGCGGGGATCGACAACCCGCGCCCGGGTGCGCCCCATGTGGCAGGCCTGGCAGGGAACGCCGTTCCGCGCCGCCCGGCTCGACTGCCATTCCGAGTACGTGGACAGGACCAGGAGACCGTCCCCGTTCCGGTACTCGTGGCAGCCGGCACACCCGAGGGAGGTCTCGTGGAGCTCCGAGTACTCCACCTCGTGGGCCAGGGCCGCCGCATCCCGGATCGGGCCGCGCTTCACGGGGCCGAACGCCCACACGTTCCGCGGGGAGCCGTGGGACAGGTCGACCTTCTCCAGGCTGTGGCAGACGTCGCAGCTGACGCCCTCCCAGGTGATCCGCTTGTCCAGCGCGTAGTCCCGGTTCACCTCGACGACGGGAGCATGGCAGCGCAGGCAGACCGTCGAGACGTCGGGCCCCTGGCGCCGGACCGCATCCCGGTAGGCCTCCAGGAAGGGGGAGCCCTCGACGGCGTTCGCGTGCGCCGATTCCTTCCACGTCTCGTAGATGTCCACGTGGCAGCTGCCGCAGTGATCGCTAGACGTGATCGTGCCCGGGGGCACGGGCCCCACGGGACGCGGCTGGGTGGCGGCGAGTACGACGACGAGCGCGGCAGCGATCGGCATGGGACCCTCCGGGGCCGCTGGCGCCCGCCCGGACGCGACCTCGACCCGACCGGGGGATCTTGCAGAGCACATGCCATGGCATCCGCGACCGCAAACCGCCCCATCACAGCAGGTTCCGCTTTCGCGGGCGGGATCGGCAGGGCCGGGTGGGGCAAATCACACCGGTACGCACCAGGGGGCATCCGCGTCCGGATGCCCCCTGGCGGAGAGCCGAAGCTCCCCCAACACTCCTATCGCCTCCAGTGCGGCGATCGACAAGGGCCTACAAGCGAGGGCAGACCCCATCGGGTGACCGTCTCCGCGTTCGCGGCATCAGGGGGCACCCCGGTTCGAGGCGCCCTCGAGACACCACAGCGCTGCAGAAGGATCGCGCTTTACTTCCATGCAACCTCCATGCCTCGCCGGATCCGCGCGGGGAGGGCGTTTGCGGGCCTCCGCCAGGAACGACCTGGGGTGCTTCCCCCATCCCTGTCGGGGTTTCCCCCATGTTGCCGCACCTCTCGCGCACGACCCTCCACCTCCCGCCCACCGCAAAGGGAGATGCCCCATCCCCACCGACCCGGGGGGCGCGGAACCGCCTCGCGATCGGGCGTGTCCTGTGGTTGAGGGGTATGCCCCAGTTCGGACCGGGGTGGAAACGCGCACCCACCGGCGACGGACGCCGCGGCATTGGACTTGCAGTCTGCCCCCGCATGCAGGGACCGCCGGAGGGGCCGAGGCCCCGGTTCCTGTCGCTCTCCACGCCGGCTGCCTCCACGCCGGCGCGCTCTGCCCGGAAGGGGGGATCCTGCCATGAGTTCTTCACACGATCATCTCGGTGCGCAGTGGTTGCGCCGCGCGTCCATCCTGTCGCTACCCATTCTGGCCCTGGCCGTCGGCCTCGTTCTGGCGGCGGATGTCGTCCCCACCGACGTCCAGATCCCGGGGACCCAGCCGCTGCCCACCGACGACGTCCCGACCATCAACTCCGTCGGGAACTGCGGCTGTCACGACTTCAACGGCAACCTGCACCAGGAGTCCACCCCGGTCCGCGGCTGGGAGGGCGCCATGATGGCGAACGCCGGCCGCGACCCGCTGTTCTGGTCGACGGTGGCGATCGCCGAGCAGGACTTCCTGCCCGGCGGCGGCGGCGTCGGGGACCTCTGCCTGCACTGCCATAGCGTGAAGGGCTGGCTGGAGGGGCGCTCCACCCCGACCGACGGCTCCGGGCTCGACCCGAACACCGACGGCGAGGGGATCATGTGCGAGTTCTGCCACCTGCTGACGAACCCGGACGAGGCGAACACGATCCCCAATCCGCCCGAGGGAACCTACCACGAGGAGCAGAACGGCGACTTCGTGGCGTACGACGAGTTCACCGGGGACGGCTATTACGGCGGCGCCGAGTACGTCCTGAACAGCGGCGGCACCCGTCTGGGACCGTACTCGGACCACGGGGCGAAGCACGACGCGATCCCCTCGGCGTTCCACCGCGATGCCCGTCTCTGCGGCACCTGCCATGACGTCAGCAACCCGGCGGTGGGGGACCTGGCGCCCAACCACGGCGCGATGGCGCCCCTCCCCGGAGCCTTCAGCGGCGTGCCCGGGGCCCCGGTGGCGGACAAGGCGGCGTTCAACAACCCGCCCGCGACCTACGGGATCGTCGAGCGGACGTTCAGCGAGTGGGTGTCCAGCGGCCTCGACACCCTCGCGGTCAACGACTTCGGCACCCTCCCGGCGGACCTGCAGGTCGCCGGCGGCGCGCTGCAGGTCGCGTACGAGCGGGCGCGCTGGGGCACCTGCGCGTCGTCCGGGGACTTCTGCAACGAGGACGCGAACTGCGACCCCGGAGAGGCCTGCGTCACCACCACGGCGGACTACCAGGACGGCGCGGTGCGCTACTTCACCTGCCAGACGTGCCACATGTACGCCACCGGCGGGGACGGGGCCCAGCAGGGTCGCGGGGATCCCTACAAGGGGAAGATCCGGCCGGATCTCCCGGCCCACGACCAGACCGGGTTCAGCTACTGGGTCCAGGACGTGGTGCAGTACCAGGACGCCAACGGGATCCTGGTCTTCGGCGGCGGCCTGACGTCTACCCAGATCTCGGAGATGGACGCCGCCCAGCTCCGCGCCCAGGATCACCTCGAGTCCGCCGCCACCGTCTCGGCGACGCAGATCGGCAACCAGGTCCAGGTGAAGGTGACGAACCTCACGGGCCACAAGCTGATCAGCGGCTATCCGGAGGGGCGCCGCATGTGGCTGCGCCTCAAGTGGGAGAACGACCTGGACGAGGTCCTCTTCGAGAACGGCGCGTACGGTCCCATCGGGAACGTCGTCAACGACCTGGACGGCGACCCCTGGGACGTCCAGTCGATCCTGGACCCGTCCTCCACCAAGGTCTACGAGGCCGAGCCGGCGATGACCCAGGACTGGGCGGCGGCCCTGGTCTCCCTCGGCTACCCGGGGACCATGGTCCTCGAGTGGAACCGCCAGGACAACTCGCCGGGGATGACCCTCGGGGAGCTGGCCACCTCTCCCGGGGGGTCCGAGCTGCACACGTTCCACTTCGTCCTGAACAACGCCGTGCACCTCGACAACCGCATCCCGCCCTACGGCTTCCAGTACGACGAGGCCTACGCGCGGAACGCCCTGCCGGTGCCCGTCGATCAATACGGGGATCCGGGCCCGGGAGGGACGTACGACCACTTCGATCTCGTGAACTTCCCGATCCCTCCGGGTGTGACACATGTGGACGTGGAGCTGCTCTACCAGACGACGAGCTGGGAGTACATCCAGTTCCTCTGGCTGCAGAACGACGGCAGCAGCGCGTTCCTCGCGAACGAGGGGCTCCACATGATGGACGCCTGGATGAACACCGGCATGTCCCCGCCGCTGGAGATGGCCTCGGTGGACGTCCCGGTCACCGCGGCGGCGCCCCCGCCCGGCGAGCCCTCGGACCCGGCGGAGGCCCAGATGCAGGTGACGGCGTACGACGGCGTGTCCGGCGCCATCTCGCTGAGCTACTTCCCGGCGTGCGACGCCACGGGGCACACGGTGCACTACGGCGCGCTGGCGAACGTCTCGACCTACGGCTGGCAGGACTCGGACTGCGCCTTCGACCTCTCGGGGACGGGGTCCTTCATCCCGGACCCGGCGGTCGGCGACAGCATCTTCTGGGTGATCGTCGGTCACAACCCCACCCTGGAGGGCAGCTACGGCAAGAGCTCGGCGGCCGTCGAGCGGCCCCCCTTCACGACGGCGCCGGCCCTGTGCCTGCGCACGCAGGATCTGGCCGTCCAGTGTGAGTAGGGCGCCATTTACGGCGCGGGGAGGCCGGATCCCGCTTTCCCCATTGGGGAGCGGAGGTGGGCATCCGGCCCCTCCCGGTGACGGACGTCGCCTGGGGGAAATCGCCCACTTCCATCCCGCCAGCCGGGCCCCCTCCCTCCCTGGGGGCCCGGCTGGCCTTTTTTCGGGGTGGTGGCGCGGGGGCGATGGAACGCGTCTTGCTGCTTCACCCGGCGGGGGGACCGGGCCGGATCCCCGGGGAGGACACCATGAGCGTGCCACTCGAGACCTACGAGGAAGCGGTGCTGAAGCGGATCTGCGGCGTCTGCATCGACCGGAGGGACGACGGTAGCTGCGGGCTGGACCCCGACCTGGAGTGTGCCGTGAAGGAGCACCTGCCGGAGATCGTGAAGATGGTCCGGGGGGTGACGTCGGACCGGATCGACGACTACGTGACCCGTCTCCGGGAGAAGGTCTGCACGATCTGCGACCGGACGGAGGAGGATGGCTCCTGCGGGCCGCGGGACCGCGTCGACTGCGCGCTGGACCGCTACCTCTCGGTCGTCGTCGAGGCGATCGAGGAGGTCGAACGGGGCGCGCAGGGATCGACCGCCTAGAGCAGCGCCACGAGCCGCCCTCCGGGCCCCTTCCCCTGGCTGCGCCTTTTGGCGCAGTCACCCCGTGGGCCGCTGGCCACCGCCACTAAAGTCAGCGAACAAAGAAGTTCTCGGCGCCGCGGTCGGCGTCGAGGACGGCCCGCAGCTTGCAACCAAGGCGGCGCGAGAGGCCCGTCCTGCCGGCGGGCCCCGGGGAGGGACCCATGCCCAGTTCCATCTATCCGGGACCGATCTTTCTGCTCGTCGCCCTCGCGGCGACCCTGTTCTCCATCGGCGCCGCGTGGCGGTGGCACCGGGGACGGCTGGCCTCCCGGCGCAACGCCGAGATCGCCGTCGTGGTCGCCCTGGCGTCCCTCGCCACGGCCTTCGGGCTGCTGTTGATCGCGTTCCTCGGCGACGACTTCCGGCTCTCCGCCGTGGTGAACTACTCGAGCCGCGACCTCCCGCTGCTCTACAAGGTCTCCGCCGTCTGGGCCGGCCAGGAGGGATCGCTGTTGCTCTGGGCGGCCATGGCCTCGGCGCTGGCGCTTCTGCTGATCCGGCCGCGGTCGAACCAGGAGCCGCTGGCGCTGGCCATCTTCCAGGGCGCGCAGGCGGGCCTCCTCTTCATCCTGATCCAGCAGGCCCCCTTCCGGGCGATGGCGCAGCGGCCGCCGGACGGCAACGGCCTGAACCCCCTCCTGCAGGATCCCTGGATGGCCACCCATCCGCCGGTCGTGTTCCTGGGCTACGCGGCGGCGGGACTCCCCTTCGCCCTGGCGCTGGCGGCCATCTGGCGCGGGGATCGCGACCGCTGGCTGGCCACCTCCCTCCGGTTCAACCTCGTCACCGTGCTGACCCTCGGCATTGGCATCCTCCTGGGCGCCTTCTGGGCCTACGAGGTGCTGGGGTGGGGCGGCTACTGGGGATGGGATCCCGTCGAGAACTCGTCGCTGATCCCCTGGATCGCCGCCGTGGCCCTCGCCCACGGACTGCTGGTCCAGCGCCGCACCGGGGCCCTCGTGCGCATGAACCTGATCCTGGCGCTGGCGACGTACATCCTGGTGCTCTACGCGACGTTCCTGACGCGCTCCGGGGTGCTGGCGGCGGTCTCGGTGCACTCCTTCCCCCAGGGCGGGATCTTCGCGCCGCTGCTGACGCTCATCACGCTCCTCACGGGGGTCGGCGTCGTCTCCCTCGTGTGGCGCTGGCGGCAGCTCCCCTCCGCCGAGCTATCCTGGAGGCTGGACCTCGGTACGGTGCTCGCCGTGTCGGCGGGCCTGCTGCTCCTCTCCGCGGGCCTGATCCTCGGCGGCACGTCCTGGCCCATCGTCTCCGGGTTCCTCGGCGAGCCGATGGCCCCCAAGCCGGACTTCTACAACCGGTCGAACCTGCCGGTGTATCTCCTCCTGTCGGCCCTCCTGGTGGCGGCGCCGCTGCTGGGGTGGAAGGCGATCCCGTTCCGGCGCCTGGCGCGGGTCTCGGTGGTGCCGGTGGTCACCGGCTTCGGGATCGCGGGCTGGTGCTTCGCCGCCGGGATCCGGGCACCCGCGTTCCTCGGGCTGACGCTGTTCGCCGGCGCCGCCATCGGCTCCTGTCTGGTCCGCACCGTCCGGGTGGCCCGGCACGCCCCTCTAAAGGTCGGCGCCCCCCTGGCCCACATCGGGCTGGCAGCGGTCTTCCTCGGCGTGCTGATCTCGGCCGTCGGCGAGCGGCGGGAACAGGTGGACCTGCCGCTGGGCGAGGAGATCCCCGCCCTGGGCACGATGCTGCGCTTCGACGGCCCGCCCGCCGGCGACCGCGCCGGGGAGAGCTTCCAGGTGGTCCTCGACCCGGAGGGCGCGGCCACTCCGGCCGTGCTGCAGCTCGTGCAGACCAAGGGCGGCGAGATGCAGCACAAGCCGGCCATCCTGCGAACCCTGAAGGGAGACGTCTACCTCTCGCCGGTCGGGGTGCAGCGGACGCCGCGCCTCGCGCGGAACGCCGTGCTCCAGCGGGGAGTCCCGGTGGAGGTGGACGGCGAGACGTTCCTGTTCGAGCAGTTCGGCATGCAGGACCACTCCGATCACATGGCGGTGACCGCCCTGATCCGCACCGGCAGCGGCGCCGTGCTGCAGCCCACGCTGGTCATGGCCGCCGGCGGTGGTCGCTCCGAGCCCGCCACGATCCCGGCAACGGGGCTCAAGGTGGCGCTGACGGGCATGAACGTCGAGTCCGGGCAGATCGGGCTGCGGGTGATCCCGCCGGGCGTCCCCAGGCTGCTGCGGGTGGAGGCCAGCTGGAAGCCCGGGATGAACCTGCTCTGGGGCGGCGCGCTGCTCCTCTGCCTGGGCACGGGGATCGCCTTTTTCCACCGGCGGCCCGAGTTTGCCGCGGCGATCGACCTCGGCGAGCGGACCCGCGTGGCCTCTCCGGCGCGGGGGCGACGGCGCCCGGAACGGGCCGCGGCCCGGGTCCCGGTGGCGCCGCCGGGGCGCTGAGGGGCGTCCCTCCTCCGACCCAGGCGGGGGCCCGCTCCCGCCTGGGGTAGAATGGGCCTTCCACCGGCATCGCGGAGGAGAGAGATGAGCACACCCCGACCCACCCCGGGCACGTTCTGCTGGTTCGAGTGCGGCACCACGGACGCCGCCGACGCGCGGGCCTTCTACACGGAGCTGTTCGGCTGGGAGGCGGCCGAGGTGCCGATGCCCGTGGAGGGCGGCGGCACCTACACGCTGTTCCGGGTGGAGGGCAAGGACGTCGCCGGACTGTTCCCGCTGTCCGGCCCCCAGTTCGAGGGCGTCCCGTCCCACTGGTCGACCTACGTCGCCGTCGAGGACGCCGACGAGTCCGTCCGCCGCGCCGCCTCCCTGGGAGGACGAGCGCTGGTGCCCCCGCTGGACGTCCCCGGCATCGCCCGCATCGCGGTGGTGCAGGACCCGACCGGTGCCAGCATCTCGCTCTTCCAGGCGGGCGGGCACGCCGGCGCGGCGCCCCTGGGCCCCGCCCCTGGCACCTTCGGCTGGAGCGAGCTGGCGACCCGGGATACCGTCGCGGCCGGTGCGTTCTACAGCGGTCTGTTCGGCTGGAAGAGGAAGGCGGACGCGGGAGGGCTCCCCTACACGGAGTTCCAGGTGGAGGGCCGCTCCATCGGCGGGATGATGCCCCTGACGGAGCACCACGGCGATGCCCCGCCGCACTGGCTCCCCTACGTGATGGTGGCAGACTGCGACGTCACCGCCGGCAGGGCCGGAGACCTGGG
>JASFRI010000054.1:0-15332 GCA_050115015.1 Acidobacteriota bacterium | reverse complement strand
CCGCAGGCCACCGGCAGGGAGAAGTCCTCGGTCACGGCGAGGGTGAAGGCGGTCCCGCCGTCGGAGGCGTAGGCGCCCAGGCCGCGCTTGGCGAATCCCTCCCAGATCTCGCACTGGTTGGCGCCACCGGTCAGGACCTGGTCCGCCAGCAGGATCGCGTCCCGGGCCTCGACGAAGGAGGGCGCGCAGGGCTGTAGCTTGAGACCTTCCACGACGAGCTGGATGGCGAGGTTGTTGCCGCCGGTTCCGTGATACAGGTCGGGGTCGAAGCCGTACTTCTGGGTCAGGTTCCAGTAGACCTCCCAGACCGCCGTCGCCCACACGGTGCCGACACCGTGCGGGATCGTCAGACCACCGGGCTGGCCGGCGGTGACGATGTCCGCGTAGGTGAGCGGGTTGACGGCGAGATCCGTGGAGTACGGATAGGGCCGGATGCCGCCGCCGTCCGGGGGCTCGTAGACCAGGTAGGTCCCGATACCCCGCGCGGTCGTCGCGGTGTCCGCCGGGTCCGCGGTGAAGAAGAGGGTGCACAGGTCGCTCCACCCCTCCCCCGCCTGCTGGTCTCCGCCCAGGCAGCTGCTGTTGGCCGGACCCCCGGTCAGCCGGATCGACAGGCCGTGGCAGTACTCGTGGGCGATCACCCCGGGATCGAGATCGCTGTCCCGCGCCGGGGGCGGGTTGGCGCCCTCCCGCGCCGTGCCGGTGGCGGGCAGCCCGCTCCGGATGGTCTGGCCGTCGGTGATCCCGATCATGAGCGAGGGGATGGTGATGGTCCCCCCGGTGCCGTCGTCTCCCATGGCGAAGGCGCTGTCCCCGGCGTTGTTCGCCACGATCACCGCGGCCGCCCCCGCCGTCTCGGCGTTGCGGACCTTCGTGACGAAGGTGCAGGTGCCGCGATCGATGAGGGCGATCTGGCCCGCGAAGAACCCGGCGGGAAAGCTCTCGCAGCCGTCGGTGGTCACCGCGGAACCGTCGTCCGCCAGGAGGATCGATCCGCTGACGCCGGTCGTGCCGAAGGTCGGCCCGAAGGCCGCCTCGGCCGCCACGTAGGTGCCGGCCGCCGGCGAGGGCGGGTCGACGACC
This sequence comes from Acidobacteriota bacterium, assembly GCA_050115015.1. Lineage (GTDB taxonomy): Bacteria > Acidobacteriota > Polarisedimenticolia > CBDVAL01 > CBDVAL01 > JASFRI01. Next base: position 14,249 of record JASFRI010000054.1, on the reverse strand, counting down.
ACCTCATGGCTCGCCGGCAGCCACACGTACATCTGCATGCGCGGGTCGGCCCCGTCGGGCGGGGTGCCGAAGTTGGCGTTGTTGAAGCCGGACCCGTCCTGGGCGTCGGCCTGCACCGGATCGCCCCCCGAGCCTCCGTTCCCGTAGTTGTTCTCCTGGAAGTTGCCGCTCGCCTCGTCGAAGCCGTAGGCGTGGAGAAGATCGTGCAGGACGTTGTTCCAGTAGAAGAGGTTCGTGACCGCCGCCGCCCGATAGGTGTCCGGTCCCTGGCCGAGGTCCAGGGACGGCTGGAAGTCCAGGGTCGCTCCGCCGTCGGCCCGGACGTCGCTGCCGCCGAAGCCGTTGTTGGCATCCAGGTCCGTCTGCGCCTGGACGTTGTTGCCACGGGTGTCGGTGAACTCCGCCCCGGCCACCCCGTCCGTGTCGTGCCAGCCGAAGGGGGACGCCGTGGAGTCGGCCGGGTCCACCTGGATCGTCCGGGGCCCGTCGCTGGGCGACTCCTTGGGCAGCGCGAAGACCTCGTAGCTGTCGTCCGCCATCCAGTCGCTGTGGCCGAGCACCGTCCCGGTGCCCGCATCGACCCAGAGGTTCAGCCAGCGCTGGTGATCCGGCGTCCGGATGACGAGATCCCAGGCCAGCCGGACGGTGTCCGCGTCCACCGCATAGAACGCCAGCTTCGCCGGGACCGGATCCAGGGAGATCCCCGGGGCGTCGAGGAGAACCTCCCGGCCGGGGCCGCCGAGCACCTGCCGGGGGGCCGGCGGGACCGACGGCTCCAGCCCGAGCTGCGCCCCGGCCGCCACGAGCGCGCCCACCGCTCCCAGCCCGGGGGCCCGGAGGCGCGCCTTGGCCGCCAGCTCGCGGACGAAGCGGCTCCCGACGCCGAGGATCTCACCGTCACGGCCGACGTTCACGTTCATCACGCCGTTCGCGACCTCGATCCCCTCGAACATCTGCCGGAAATGAACGTGGGTGACGCCGGACCGCCGGCTCCGGTAGGCGGAGGTGACGCGGCGCCCGACCAGGTCCGAGGGGGTCAGGCCCAGATCGGCGGCATGATGCTCCACGTGCTCCCGGGCGACGGCCACGGCCCTCTCCGCCTCGGGGGGCAGCGACGCGGCGAACGTGGCGGATACCGACAGCAGGAGCAGGACGGCCAAGGGGCCGGGACGGCGCTCAGGCCCTGGAATGCTCAAACCACCCTCCGAGGACATCGGACCGCCGCCTCCGCGCCGTGTGGCGCACCGAGACGGCCTTCTTCTTCGACGGGAAACCCGGCAGATGGTTCAACATACAGCTTTCCGCCCTCCGAATCCACCGGACGACGGGGGTTCCAGGAGGCCGGGGCCGGTGGCTCCGGTCCGCCCGCGTCACCGCTTCCGCAGGTCGGGGTTGAAGAACCAGGCGAACTGGAGACGGCCGTAGGTGTCCTCGGGGAAGCTGTTGAGCAGGTAGCCCACCTGGATCTGGGAGCGCTTGGAGACCTTGTAGCCGAACGCACCGTAGAGGCGGTTCTGCTCGAAGGGATCACCGGTGCTGATTCCGAGGAAGACCTCGTCGTAGAAGCTGAGCAGGTACGGCGACGCCGCCGGATCCCCCAGGGCAACGTTGACCAGGATCCGGTAGCGACCACGGAGGCGGAAGTCCGTCCTCTCGGGGCCGTCGATCCAGCGCTCCTCCAGGCGAAAGCGGTGCTCGAAGGAGACCCGCCGGCCGAGACCTGCGCGCTGGATGTACTGCTGCCACAGCCGGTGCTCCGTCGCGTCGCCCTCCCCCTCGAAGGGCTCGGTCTCGATCAAGGCGTAGCCGCCCGACGCCATGTTCTTCTCGTCGATGTCCCAGTTGTAGCCGACCCGGATCAGGAGCTGGTTGAAGTTGCTCGTGACCTCCCAGAGGCGGAGCTGGGCCTCGGTATGGATGCTGGATCGCCTGCCGATCCGGTTCTGGCCGAAGTACATCCACCAGCTCCCCAGCTCGTCCCCGGCCTCGGCAGCAAGAACCGCCGGGGGCCAGAGCAGCAGGAGGAGCGGGAGCAGCAGCGGTGGGCGACGGGCCGGCCCCACCGTCAACGCGTCCGGATCAGCGGGAGCTGCTCGTGGATCTGCAGGTCCAGGAGAAGCCCGATCTGGTTCTCCACCTGGATGAAGCGCGCCGCGACACCGGCGGAGAGCGCGTCGGCGACCTTCCGGTAGTACTTCCTGCGCAGCTTCAGGCGCTCCTCCTGGCCGTGGAACCAGTCCTCGGCGATCGCCGCCGCCCGCTCGTCGGTGAGGCTGTCATGCTCCTCGGCGTAGCGCCGGACCGCCGCGATACGGTCCTCGGTGAGGACGTCCAGCTCTCCCTCGTACTCCTCGTAGATCGGCCAGAAGTCCGCGGCCTGCGCCTCCGACAGGTCCATCGAGTGCTCGACGATGTCCCGCTTCGCCGCCCGGAGATCCTCCCGGGCCAGCGCGACGAGGTCCTCCGCGAGGGCCGCGCCGGAAGCGAGAGACAGCACCACCCCGAGGATCACCCCACGAATCGCCTTCTCCCTCATCGTTTTCCCTCCCGGCGCGATCAGCCCCTCGAGGCCCTGCGCGCCTCCTCGAGGCCCGGGACCTTCTCATCGGCCTCGCTCCAGATGGAGCGTAGCTCCGCGTAGGCGCGATCCGCGGTCTGCCGGTCCCCGAGCGCCGCCGCCGCCCGGGCCAGCCCCATCAGGGAGTCGGTGCGCCGCGGGTAGCGCTCCAGGGCCAGCTCGAAATGGTCCCGGGCCTCATGGGCACGGTCCATCTCCAGCAGCAGCTCCCCCATCAGCTCGTGGGACGGCTTGATGATCTCGGGCGGCCCGAACTCGAAGCTGAGGGAATCCTCGATCCGGTTGGCCTCCGCCACCAGGTCCAGCGCCTCCGGCTTCCTCCCCTGCGCCCAGCGGATCAGCCCCTCGAGCTCCGCGGCCATCACGGCAGCGACGTCGTGATGCCGGGGGACGTCCTGGGTATAGGCGTTGGCGCAGTCGGCGTGACCTCCCTCCCCGGAAGCCTCCGCCGGGTGGCGCGAACCGGCCAGGATGGACTCGGCCGCGGCGATGTCGCCGGTCCCGAGCGCCATGACGCCGCTGGCGTAGTCACCGGCCATGACCGCGTCCGCGCTGACCCCGACCGTGTCCAGCGGTTCCGGCGCCTCGTCCCAGCGCCCGGTCTCGACCAGGTAGGCCGCCCGCATCTGGGCGTAATACCAGAGGGTGCGGGGCGTGGGGTTCGCCCGGGCGTCCTCCCCCATGATCGCCAGCGTCCGGCGGGCGTCCGCGTAACGTCCCTGCTGCAGATAGCCGTACTCCAGCCAGTGCAGGGCGTGGTGGTTGCGCTCGTACGACGGCAGCCCCTTCCTGCGCGCCCGCTCCTCCGAGACCGCGAACGACTTCTCGTTGGCGCTGACGGTCTCGTCCCACGCGCCCAGGGCGACGTAGATGTGCGAGATCATGTGCTGGGCATGGGAGGCTGCCGGGGCGATGTCCGCGTAGACGCGGGCGGCCCTCAGGCCCAGCGGCGCGTGGACCGGGTCGTCGTAGGAGTGAATGAGGTAATGGACCGCCCCGGGGTGCCGTGGGTTGACGGCGAAGACCTCCTCGGCCACCGCGGCGGCTCTCATGTAGATCCGCTCATCCCGCTCCCCGTTCGCCGTGCCCAGGATCGAGAGGGCATAGAAGCTCTTCGCCTCCAGATCCTCGGGATAGCGCTCCGACAGCTCCCGCATCGCCTCGGAGTAGGCCAGGTCGCGCTCCTGCTTGGGACCGTCGGCGAACAGGACCTCCACGGCGCCCAGGTAGCCCTTCTCGCGGTCCGTGGGCGCCTTCGCCAGCCGCTCCTCGGGGGTTGGGGCCAGGCGGGCCAGCGCTTCGCGGGCCGCCTCCACGTCCCGCTGCCTCCAGAGGGGGTGGTTGCGGGTCATCGCCTCGCCCCAGTAGGCCAGGACGAAGCCCGGGTCGACCTCCTGAGCTTCCCGGAACGCCTCCCGCGCGTCCTCGTACTCGAAGCTGTGCAGGAGGAGCACCGCGCGGAGGAACGGCTCCTGGGCCGCGGCGCTGCCGGAGTTCGGGAACTCCAGCGTTCCGAGGTCCGCCACCTCCACCGCTGCCGCGGGGGCCGCCGCGGCGAGGGCGAAGGCAAGGGTGAGGGCGAGCGACGGCGCGGCGGGTTCTGTTCTCATGGTCTGCCTCCTGGGAGCGACTCCGGATCGTCCGGAGGGAGCGAGAGCCTGCGTCTCAGCGGTCGGACCAGACGGCGAGCTCGTTCCCGCCGGGGTCTGCGAAGTGGAACCGGCGCCCACCGGGGAACTCGAAGATCTCCCGCATGATGACGCCCCCCGCCGAGGCGACCTTCCGGCAGGTCTCCTCGAGGTGCGTCGTGTAGAGTACGATCAGGGCGCCGCCCTTCACGGGCGCCGCATCGGTCCGGAACCCGCCACTGAGCCGCCCGTCCTGGAACGAGGTGTAGGCCTCACCGTAGTCGGTGAAGGACCATCCGAACACCTCCTGGTAGAACTTCTTGACCGCCGCGAGGTCCGTCGCCGGGAACTCGACGTAGTCCACGCGGCCCTCCTGGTCTTCCTGGGCCATGAGTGGGCTCCTTTCGAATTCCTCATCTTACCCTGCTGGCCCCCAAGGCGCGAGGAAGGCGAAGGGGCCGCCAGCCGGAACGCCCGCCACGGTCTAGTTGCCGTCTCCGGAGCCCACGGGCAGGAAACGGAGCAGGTCGGGGATGGGGACGTTCCGGAGGTAGCTGCTCGCCGGCCGCTTCAGGAAGAGGCGAAGCTCCCGCTTGTCCCGTTCCATCCAGGTGAGCTCCCAGCGATCCGCGCCCAGGCGATTGAGCTCCGCCTCCAGCCCCTCGTCGCCCTCGTCGGCCAGCCGGACGATCCGGTACTCCCAGTCGCCACCGCGCCGCAGGTCCTGCTCGATCCAGGCGTAGACATCCGACGGGACCTTCTCCCCCTTCTCCTTCGCCTCCTCGTACCAGGCCAGGATCTGCTCCCAGGTCGTGCCCTCCGGGGGCGGTTCGGGCTTCTCCGGCCCGGACTGTGCCGCCACGGGCACGCAGGTCGCCAGGATCAGCGCCGCAAGCACCGCGCGCGGACATCGTGCTCTCATCGGCCCTCCCCTCCCGCCACGTCCTCGAGCGATCCGATCAGCGCGTCGATCTCCTCCGGACGGTCCACCAGCGACTCCTTGTGCGCCCGGGATAGGCGCTTGATGCGTCGTTCCAGGCGCAGCGCGGTTCCACGTCCACCCACGGAACGCTGCAGCACCAGCTCCAGCGGCCCCCGCCCGCGCAGAAACCGCGCCGACCGGCGGCCGCCCGCCACGTGCTCCGCGAGCCGGCGCCGGACATCGGTCGCGATGCCGGTGTAGAGCGAGCCGTCGCCGCACCGGATGACGTAGACGTGCCACGATGCCGCCCTCACCGTCCCTCCGGCAGGTACCGGAAGTGGCCCGAGACGGGGTACGCGAACAGGGCGTCCTCCATCTCCGGCCCGTTGCCTATGTTGTGCACGATCAGCGGCCGCTCTCCATCCGTGGTCCGCCGGTCGGTCACCAGACCGATGTGCGGCAGGTTTCCCGGCAGCGTCCAGGTGACGAGGTCCCCCGGCCGGTAGTCCGACGGGTCCGTGGTGACCGGCAGCGTCGCCCCGCGGCGCCGCAGGAAGGTCTGGAGGTTCGGAACCCGCCGGTGGTCGATGTTCCGGTCCGGACCCTCCAGGCCCCAGTTCGGTGGATACTCGCCAAAGTGGCCCTGCATGTCCTCGTGGACCTCCACCTGGAGGTCGATCCCGATCCCCCTGTAGGCCCGGACGATCAGGTCCGTGCAGACCCCGACGTCGTCCGGGACGTCGCCGCCGGGGTACGGGATGCTCCGGTAGCCTCCGTCGTAGCGCACGGCATGGGTCGTGCGCTCGACGGCGGACCGGACGAGCTTCGCCGCGGAGCCGGCGTTTTCCTGGCCGGGGGCAATGCCGACCGCCATCATCAGGACCGGCAGCAGGGCCCCATATCTCCGGAGCCCGGCCATGCCGGTGGCGCGACGGGCTCCGGGCCTTCGCTTGCGAGCCTTCACGGGCGGCCTCCGCAGGGGATCGCGCGTCCGGCGATCTTCCGGATTGTAGCGCACCGGGGGGAGCTGCCCCGGCGGCGTGGAAGCCCCCGGCCGCCGGCGGTCCGGCCCCTCCTCGCGCCGGGCGGCACGTGCTATCCTCGGCGCCCGGGGAGAGCTGCAACCCGCGGACGGTCCGCGGATTCGCCGGAGGAAGACGGGTGATGGACGGGAAGATCCTGGTGACGGGCGCGCTGGGGCAGATCGGCTCGGAGCTGGTGCCGGCGCTGCGGGAGCGTTTCCGCGCGGACCGGGTGGTGGCGTCGGACATCCGCATGCCGGCGGGCTTCTCCCGCGAGGACGGGCCCTTCGAGTTCGTGGACTGCACGAACCTGCGGCAGCTCCAGGAGGTGATCCGCCGCCACGACATCGTCGTGATCTACCACCTGGCGGCGCTGCTCTCCGCGGTGGCGGAGGAGAAGCCCCACATCGCCTGGGACGTCAACATGGGTGGCACCTACCGGATCCTGGAGGTCGCCCGGCAGAACGAATGCTCGGTCTTCACGCCGAGCTCCATCGGCGCCTTCGGGCCGGGCACGCCGCGGGACGGGACACCCCAGGACACGATCCAGCGCCCGACGACCATGTACGGCGTCACGAAGGTGGCCGGCGAGCTGCTCTGCGACTACTACCACCACCGGTTCGGCGTGGACACCCGCGGCGTCCGCTTCCCCGGCATCATCTCCCACGGCGCGCCGCCGGGTGGCGGGACCACCGATTACGCCGTGGACATCTTTTACGCCGCGGTCCGCCACGAGCGCTACACCTGCTTCCTCCGGGCCGACACGCGGCTGGACATGATCTACATGCCCGACGCCATCAAGGCGGCGATGGACCTCATGGAGGCCCCCGCGGACCGGCTCCGCCATCGCAACGCCTTCAACGTCACCTCCATGAGCATCACCCCGGAGGAGCTCGGGGCGGAGATCCGCAAACACCTGCCGGGATTCACCGTCGACTACGAGGTCGATCCGGTCCGGCAGGCCATCGCCGATTCGTGGCCACGCTCGATCGACGACGGCGCCGCCCGGGAGGAGTGGGGCTGGCGTCCCGGATACGATCTGGCCGCCATGACCCGGGAGATGATCGAGCAGCTCCGCCGGAAGCTCCGGAGCCGCTGAGAGAACACACGGTCATGCGCCTCGTCCGGCTGCTCTGGATCCCCTGGTGGCATGCCGCCCGCGAAGCCCTCGAGGCGATGGAGATCGTGACGGAGCGCAGCCGCCTGGGCCCGTTCCTGCTGCTGGCCGCCGCCATCGCGGGATGGGTCGTCTACGTGCCCGTGCACGAGCTCCTGCACGCCGCGGGCTGTCTCGCCTGCGGCGGCCGCGTCGACGAGCTGCAGCTCCGGCCGATGTACGGCGGTACGCTCCTCGACGGGTGGATCCCCTTCGTGCGGGCCGGCGGCGACTACGCCGGGCGTCTCACAGGGTTCGACACGGGAGACTCCGACCTCGTGTACCTGGTCACGGTGGCCGCCCCGTTCACGGTCTCCCTGCTGGCTTTCCTTCTCCTGCGCCTCGCCCCCCGCCGGGGGGGCCCGATCTGGGCCGGGCTCGGGACGGTCCTCCTGGTCGGGATCCTGTCCAGCATACCCGGGGACTACTACGAGCTCGGCTCCATCCTGGTGTCCGACGCGCTGGACGTATCGACGAACCTCCCCCGGGATCGCCTGCAGGACCTGCGGCACGACGACATCCTGGTCCTGTGGCGGGAGTTTCCGCGACGGTTCCCCCGGTTCCGCTGGGCCTGGGGGGCCGCCGTCGTCGCCTCCGCCCTCGTGGGCGTGTGTCTCGCGAGCGGCACGGTGGCGGCGGCGTGGTGGCTGGCCGGCCGGCCGCCGGGGGTCATGACGCCGCACCCGGAGCGGGCCGCCCCCGCAAGCGAGTCCGGGTAGGGAGACGACCGCTCAGAAGCGGTAGGTAACGCTAGTGTAGAGCTGGAGGTTATCGTCGGTGTCGCTGCGATTCTGCTCTCCCGACAGCAGCAGATACCAGTGGCGCCCCAGGTTGAAGTCCAGGTCCAGCTCCACCCAGGTCACGCCGGTCTCCGCCAGCGGGTCGCCGATCAGAAGCTCGTCGCGGCGGCCGCCGCCGGCCTGGAGCCGCACCCGGGAGCCGAGGTTCGTCCCGACGGTCAGCGCGTAGAGGGTGCCCTCCGCCCGCTCGTTGCTGTAGACCGTGGCCCGCGTCGTCACGCCGACCTGCTGCGATGTGAAGGCGACCGCCCCGAAGTAGAGGGAGTAGGACTCCCCGTCCCCGATGGTCTCGCCGGTGGTCGAGGAGCCGTCCATGCCCACGCGATAGTGCCGGTTGCTCCAGGTCCATCCGAGCCGAGCACCCTGGCGGTTGGCGTCGTCGAACTCGGTCTCCGGCGTGATCCGATCGCGGTAGAGCCGGACCCGCCGCCGATCGTCGTACGACGCCGTGAACCGCAGCCCGCGGGTGGCCCGGACCTGGAAGTTGAAGAACGTGCTCGTCGGGGCGAAGGTGCTGTCCTCGAACTCCGACTTCCAGCCGCGGTTGTAGTCGACCTCCTGCGCGAGGTAGAGCGAGATCCGTGGTCCGCCGTAGCGCGTCTGGAAGAAGACGAACTCCCGGTCGATCTCCCCCTCTGCATAGGTGCCCACACCGCCCACCGTCACGCCCCACAGCTTCGAGGCTCCCGGGCGGTTGTGCGTGGAGACGTAGAGACCGTGCTGCCGGACCTCCGTCGAGAAGCTGAGGTCGACGGGGTCCGGCTCCGCCCCGGAGAAGGCCCCGATGTTCCAGCGTGGACGACCGAAGTCCACCAGGATCCCGTCGAAGAGGCTGACCGACGACAGCGTGGGGGAGTACTGGCGCCCCAGCTGCACGGAGAGCCCCGAGTTGGGCTCCAGCCAGGAGACCCAGAGCTGGTGGACCCGGTTGCGGTCCCTCTGGGTGTCCGTGCCGTCCCCGTACGCGCTGTAGGTCCGCTGGCCCCGCACGTCGACCCACAGCCCGACGTTGCTCCCGGCGATGTTCGTGCCGTTCAGGCGCAGGTCGAGACCCGGCTGGTTGAGGGTGCTGGACCCATCCTCGAAGTTGTCCCGGATGAGCAGGTACCGGATGCCGACCCGTCCCCGTAGCCCCGCGCGGCGCAGGGCGCTCTCCCCCGAGCGCCTCCGTCGCTCGGGTGTAACGACAGCTGCCGGCGCCTCCTCCTCCACGTGGGGGGAGAAGCGGACCGTGTCGCCGACCACGAAGGCCGGGGTCGCCTCCTCGTCCAGGCTGCACGATGCCCGGTGGGAGGCGAGGTACTTGACGCGCAGCGTGGCCACGACCTCACCGTCGTGAAGCACCTCGATCGAGTCGCCCTCCCGGAGCCCGTCCTCCCGGCCGGCGTCGATGTACAGCAACGTCCGGTTGAACTGGATCACCCGGGCGGTGCCCGGAGCGCGGGACTCCTCCACCTCCTGGGCCGGCATGAGCCCCCAGGCGCTCCAGAGGAGCGCGAGAGCGAGCACCAGGCGGCGTTCTCCGGACCGGATCAACTCCGCCCCCTGGGATGGCAGGAGTAGCAGGCCTGCGAGTCATAGCTGTACCCGGACACACCGGTGTGATCGCCGTCCGTCTTGTTCTGATCGCTGTGCGGATGGCACCCGAGGCAGGAGAACACCGTGTAGTTCGTGGGATTCGTGTGGCAGTCCGAGCAGTCGTTCCAGCGGCCCTGGTGCGCGCCGGAGTAGATCGGGAAGAACTGGCTGTCGTGGTCGAAGGTGGCCCCCTGCCAGGTCACCATGTTGTGGCAGAGAAGGCAGTCCGTCGAGAAGCCCAGATTGGCATGGTTCGGATTGGTGGTCGCATCATAGTCCGCCTGGTGGCAGGCGATGCACTCGGTGCTCTTTCCGGCGTAGACGCCGTCCCCGTGGCAATCGTCGCACTGGAGGCCGGTGTGCGCTCCGCTCAGCGGGATGTTGACGTGTGTGTACCGGGCCCCCAGCCAGGTCGAGGTCGTGTGGCAGGCGGAGCAGTCGGTCTGAAAGCCGGCCGCGACGTGGTCCGGGTTCGTGGCCGTCTGGAACGCCGCGGCGTGGCAGGAGTAGCAGGCCGTGTCCTTCCCGGCGTAGACACCGTCCCCGTGGCAGTCGGCACAGATCAGGGCCAGGTGGGCACCGGTCAGCGGGAACAGCGTCTGGCCGTGGTCGAACGTCGCCCCGGACCAGGTCGAGGTCCCGTGGCACAGCGTGCAGTCCGTGCTGAAGCCGGCCTGGGCATGGTTCGGATCCGCGGTCCCGGCGTAATCACCCTGGTGGCAAGAGTAGCAAGCCGTGTCCTTGCCTGCGTACACCCCGTCGCCATGACAGTCGTCGCACAGCAGCGCCTGATGTGCCCCGGTCAGCGGGAACTGCGTCTGGTCGTGGTCGAAGGTCGCGCCGATCCACGTCGACATCCCGTGGCAAAGGGTGCAGTCCGTGCCGTATCCCGCCTGGGCATGGTTCGGGTTCGTCGTCCCGTCGTAGTCCGCCTGATGGCAGGCAACGCACTCCGTGCTCCTCCCCGCGTAGACGCCGTCCCCGTGGCAGTCGTCGCACAGGAGGCTCGAATGCGCCCCGACCAGCGGGATGCTGACATGGGTGTACTGCGCCCCCGCCCAGGTCGAGGTGGTGTGGCAGTCGGAGCAGTCCGTCTGAAAGCCGGCGGCAACATGGTCCGGGTTCGTGGCCATCTGGAACGTCGTGGCATGGCAGGAGTAGCAGGCCGTGTCCTTGCCTGCGTACACCCCGTCGCCGTGGCAGTCGTCACACAGAAGCGCCTGGTGCGCCCCCGTCAGCGGGAACTGCGTCTGGTCGTGGTCGAAGGTCGCGCCGGTCCAGGTCGACGTCCCGTGACACAGCGTGCAATCCGTGCTGTAGCCCGCCTGGGCGTGGTTCGGGTTCGTCGTCCCCACGTAGTCGCTCTGGTGGCACGAGTAACACGCAGTGTCCTTCCCGGCGTAGACCCCGTCCCCGTGGCAGTCGTCGCACAGCAGCGCCTGGTGCGCACCCGTCAGCGGGAACTGCGTCTGATTGTGGTCGAACACCGCGCCGGACCACATCGACGTTCCGTGACACAACGTGCAATCCGTGCTGTACCCCGCCTGGGCGTGGTTCGGGTTCGTCGTCCCGACGTAGTCGCTCTGGTGGCACGAGTAACACGCCGTGTCCTTCCCGGCGTACACCCCGTCCCCGTGGCAGTCGGAGCAAGCGAGCGTCGCGTGAACCCCGCTGCGCTGGAAACGCTGGTGCTGGTAGGACACGCCGAGCCAGGCAGCCGTCGAGTGACAGGAGACACAGTCGGCCCCGAATCCCGCCGACCCGTGCGCGGGGTTCGACGTGGCGTCGTAGTCGGCCTGGTGGCAGGAGGCGCAGTCGGTGCTGGTGCCCGCATAGACCCCTCCGGCGTGGCACTCTTCGCAGCCCACCGCACGATGGGCACCCGTCAGCGGGAACTGGGTCAACGAGTGGTCGAATCGGGCGCGACCCCAGCCCGCCTCGGTGTGGCAGGCGGCGCAGTCCGTGGGGAACCCGAGGGCGACATGATCGGGGTCCGTGGTCAGCTCGAAGAGCGGCAGGTGGCAGCCCTCGCAGGTCACCGGAGGGGCGAAGGCGAGGTTCCCCCGCGCCGCGTTGTGGCAGGCATCGCAGTCGATGACGCGATGCAAGCCGAGGAGCGGGAGCCGGGTCATCTGATGCTGGCGGATCATGTCGGACCGCGACGTGAAGCTCCGGGTGTTGTGGCAAGCAGCGCAGTCGAACCCCAGCTCCCCCCGGTGCACGTCCTGGTGGCAGTCGATGCACTGCGACTTGGTCTTGGTGAAGTCGAGGTCCTGGTGGCAGGACCGGCAGGCCTCCTGGACGTGCGCTCCCTCCAGGGGAAAGCCGAACTCCCCGTGGTCGAAGCTGGGGTGCAGCTGCAGGGGGGTCCAACCATCGGGACCGTGACAATGGCTGCACTCGCCCTGGAAGTCACCGTGGGGATACTCCGTCTCCTCCGCTGCGGCCGGCCGGATGATGGCCACCGTCAGGACGAGGAGCAGACCGGTGACCACCTTCGCGCGAACCGGTGTCCGGGAAGGCAGGACACGCCGATCCCTCGGGACGGCAGGCATCTTCAAGCTCGCTCGCTCTCCTCGGAAGGTGCGGACCCCGGAAGGAAGACTCGGAATGCCCCCCGGGCGGGCATTGGGGGCCCGATCCCTCGGCGACGGCGGATCCAGGCTGCACGATGCCGTCACACCCGATGCATCGCATTTCATCTTCGAGCCGTTCCAGAGCAAAGTCAATGCCGGAAACGCGCCTCGGCCGGTGCCGCCGACCTGCGGTGAGTGCCCCAAGATCCGAAAACCGAACATTCCGTGAACCGACGCGGCCGGCCATGCGGATCTCGGTTCGTTCTTCCCGCTGGTCCAGGGAAGCTGTTGTCGGTGAGGACACCGGGCGCGCCATGGGGCCAGCAACCGGTTTCAGGTTGCCGATCCGGGCCGGCGGCGTGGCGGTGGCACGGTTCTCGCAAGAATCGGTTAGATTCATCGTCTGCGCGAGGGCCGTCGGTCCTCCCATCAGCGCGATTGGCGCGAGCGCCGGCACCTCGGCGTGGGATGGCACTACCTGCACCGTGCTCTTTCATCGGCGCGAGAAACGCCACCACCGTCCTGGCGGCCCGGGGGCCAGGCGTGAGATCGTTCCCGTCGACGGCTCGACGGTCCGCGACGATCGACTGACGATCCTCCGCGGCGGCGGTGGCGAATTCCGTCCGCAACGGCAACCCGACGATCGTTCGACCCCGCGTCGGCACGCGGATCGCCTCATCATGCTGGCGTCGATTCTCGTGATGTTCTTCTCCTCCAGCGGAACGATGGCGCAGATCTCCCCGGGACCGCTCTCCCGGGCTCATGCGGAGCTGGAGGGAACCCTCAACTGCCTGAAGTGTCATGGCGCCGGCCGTTCCGCCGTGGACGACAGCTGTCTGGACTGCCACAAGGCCATCGCCTGGCTGATCGACGAGGGACGCGGGCTCCACGGACGCGAAGGCCGTTCGGAATGCGCAAGCTGCCACCCGGAGCACGCCGGCGTCGACTTCGAGCTGATCCTCTGGGAGGAGGGCTCGCCGGAACAGTTCGATCACGCCCGGACGGGATGGGCGCTGGAGGGAAAGCACGCCTCCCGGGCCTGCCGGGATTGCCACAAGCCCGAGCTGCATACCGGACGGGCCGGAGTGCTGCTGGAGAAGACCGCACGGGCGGATTCGTGGCTGGGGCTCGAGACCGACTGCCGGAGCTGTCACGACGATGCCCACCGGGGCGCACTGGGGTCCGATTGTGTGCGGTGCCACGGTATGGAGGGCTGGAAGCCGGCGCCCCGTTTCGACCACCAGCGTACCACGTTCCCGCTGACGGGAAAGCACGCGCCGGTGACCTGTGACAAGTGCCATCTCGATCCGGACCTGCCCCTCACGACCGACGCGAAGGGAAAGCTGGTGCCCATCTACAAGCCGGTGCCGCACCAGGAATGCTCCGCGTGCCACGACGACCCGCACAAGGGGAAGCTGGGAGCAGCCTGCGGCGGCTGTCATGACGCCGTGGCCTGGAGCGAGGTCAACCGTCAGGAGTTCGACCACTCCCGCACCCGTTATCCGCTGAAAGGCCGTCACGCGTCGCTCCGGTGCGAGGCCTGTCACGATCCCGACCGGGCCTGGGGCAAGAAGCCTCCCATGGAGACCTGCGGTGCCTGCCACAAGGACCCCCACGCGGGGAAGGCAACGCTGGCGGGAAAGAGCACCGACTGCGCCGCCTGCCACGACGAGTCGGGCTTCCGGCCGTCGACGTACACGGTGGCGGATCACGACCGGGCTCCCTACCCGCTCGAGGGAAAGCACCGCGATGTGAAGTGCGAGGGGTGTCATCCCCGCCAGCCGGAGGGGATGCCCGTCGCGGACCTCGGCAAGGCCGGCGTCCTCCTGAGACGGGCGCATGAACGCTGCATGGATTGTCACGCCGACCCGCACGGCGGGCAGCTCGAGGACAGGGAGGACGGCGGCGCCTGCGAGAGCTGCCATCGGGTCGACGGATGGAAGCCGAGCCTCTACGGGATCGAGCAGCACGCGGCACTCGCATAGCCGC
>JASFRI010000053.1:0-15457 GCA_050115015.1 Acidobacteriota bacterium | reverse complement strand
CGTCGGTACCTACGGGTTCGAGACGGGTGGGGTCGAGCGGGTCCTGAACGCCTGTCCCTGAGGGGTTCGTACCGAGCTCGAACGCCTCGATACCGTCCTCGCGCCAGGGCGGCCCTCGGCCGGACCGGGCGGGTGGCGGCGGCCCGGCGGCCGGGCTAGGATCCGGGGGATGGGGAACCGGACGGACCACAGCGCCGGACCGCAGGATCCGCTGCGGGGCTACCGGCTCTACCTGGACGCGGAGGAACGGGCGTTCCTGTCGCTGGTGCGTCCTGACCCCGCTCCTCCGGGCGGGAATGACCTGGACTGGCGGATGGTGGGCGACCTTGCCCGGATCCACCGCCTGGAGGGACGCCTGCATCGCGCCGTGGAGCGCAACCTCGTCGCGCCGCCGGATGCCTTGGCGGCGAGCCTCCGCAAGGCCGCCTTCGGCTACCTGCACGGTAGCCTCCCGCTCCTCCAGCAGCGGGACCGTCTGATCCGCATCCTGGCGGGGGAGGGGATCGTCCCGATGGTCGTCAAGGGGGCGGCCCTGGTGGACAGCCTCTACGGGGACGCGGCGTTGCGGCCCATGGACGACGTCGATCTGCTGCTTCCCGAGGGCGCCGGTGCCCGGCTGCAGGCGCTGACGCCGCGCCTCCGGGAGGCCGGGATCGACCTCCGCCGGTTCGAGATCGAGGAGGACCACCACGACCTCACCATGGACGGGATCTACCGGGTGGACTTCCCGCGTCTGTGGTCGGACTCCCGGACCGCGCCCTTCGCCGACGGAATGGCGCGTATCCCCTCGCTGGAGGATCAGCTGCTGCTCGTCTGCGTCTCCTGCTGCCGCAACAGCTTCTGGCGCCTGGTGACAATGCTGGACGCCGCGGAGATCCTGCACCGCCACCGCGGTGACCTGGACTGGGAGCGGATCGCGGCCCGTGCCCGGCAGTGGGAGCTGGCCCCGGCGCTGGACACCCTCCTGGCCCTGACCGGGATGCTCTTCGCCGTGGACGTCCCCGAGGCGGCGCGCACCTCCCTGGCCCCCGAGGCATGGCGCCGCCGCTTCATCCGCGAGCTGCTGGGGGCGTACCGGCTGCACGCCGGGGGCGGCCTGGAGGCGGTCAACATCCCCCGCCCCATCGCCGCCTTCGCGCTGAAGTACTCGGTCAGCACGACGCGAGTGCTGCTCCGGCAGACCCGGTCCGTGCTGTTCCCGGACTGGCGCTGGATGCGTTCCCATTACCCCCGGGCCGGGCGCACGGAACTCGCCCTTCGCTACCTGGTGCACCCCTTCGTGGTGGCCGGCCTGGCCGCCCGGCTGGTCCTGCGGCGGGGGCGGTAGAGAGAGGCCGCACCTCTAGCAGGCAGCGGAAAAAGTCCGCGCCCCCGCGTTGCCGCAACCCGAAGGGCGCGAGCCGTTTGCGGGAAGCCGCGGGCCGCGCCGTTTTTCAGCAGCCTGCTAACGCAGATAGCGGTCCAGCCAGTCCAGCACCGTCTCGTGCCACAGCTTCATGTTGCGCGGCTTCATGACCCAGTGGTCCTCGTCGGGGAAGTAGAGGAGCTTGGAGGGGACGCCGCGACGCTGCAGCGCCGTGAACGCGGAGATCCCCTCCGTGTCCGCCACCCGGTAGTCCCTCCCCCCGTGGATGACCAGCATCGGGGTCTTCCAGTTCTCGACGAACACTGCAGGGTCCCAGCGCCGGTAGAGCTCCTCCGCCTCCCAGGGGGGGCCACCCAGGTCCCACTCGGGGAACCACAGCTCCTCGGTGCTGTAGTACATGCTCCGGAGGCTGAACAGGCCGTCGTGGTTCACGAGGCAGCGGAACCGGTCCGTGTGCCCCGCGATCCAGTTGATCATGTAACCGCCGTAGGAGGCCCCCGCGGCCCCGATCCGCTCCCCGTCGATCCAGTCGTGCTCGCGGATCAGCTGATCGAGGCCCAGCATCAGGTCCTCGTAGGGCTTCCCGCCCCAGTCCCGGTTGATGGCATCGGTGAAGCCCTGGCCGTAGCCGGTGGAGCCGTGGAAATTGACCATCGCCACCACGTAGCCCGCGGCGGCGTATGCCTGCGGGTTCCAGCGGTAGTGGAAGTGATCCGTCCAGGCGCCCTGGGGGCCGCCATGGATCAGGTAGACGAGCGGGTACTTCCGGCCCGGCTCGAAGCCCACGGGTTTCAGCAGCCAGCCGTGCACCGGGTGTCCCTCCGCCCCGGCGAACCGGAACTCCTCCGGCGTCGACAGCCGCACCGCGGCGACGCGCTCGTCGTTGACGTGGGTGAGCGCCTTGCCGTCGGAACCGTCCGGCGAGGCTTCGAACAGCTCCGCCGGGCCCGCCATGGAATCCCGGACGGCCACGATCCGCCCGTCGGGCAACGCGGCGACGCCGGTGAAGTAACCCCCCTGGAGGAGCCGGCGCGGCGTGCCGCCTGCCAGCTGGATGCGGAAGATCGATCGCCGGCCCTCGTCCTCCACCGTGGCCAGCAGGTAACGGGACGTCGGCCCCCAGGCGACGGAGCCGACGGATCGATCCCACCCGGAGGTCAACGAGCGCCGTCCTCCGTCCCGCTCCAGCAGCATCAGCTGAAAGCGATCCGCCTCGTATCCCGGTCGCCCCATCGCCAGGTAGGCAAGGTGCTCGCCGTCCGGGGAGAAGCTCGGCTGGGCGTCCCACGCCGGGTTGTCGGCGGTCAGGTTCTCGGCGGCCCCCCCCACGACGGGCACGCGGAACAGGTCGTAGTTCGTGCTGCGCTCCGGGTGCTCGTCGATCTTCGCGGTGTAGACGATGGCGCTGCCGTCGGGAGCCCAGGTGAAGTCCTCGGCGCCTCCGAAGGGGACCGTGGGGCAGTCCGCGTCCAGGCCGGGCATCAGGTCCCGCGGCTCGCCGCCCTCCACGCTCCGGACGAAGACGTGGTTGCGCTTGCCGTCCAGCCAGTGATCCCAGTGGCGGATCATGAGCCCGTCGTAGATCCGGGCCTCCACGCCGGCCTCCTCGCGTTCGCGATCCCGCCCGGCGGTGCACGCCAGGTCCCCGCAGTCCGGGTACACCGCCATCGCCAGCGCCAGCCGGCTGCCGTCGGGGGACCACTTCACCGCGTCGACGTCCAGCGGCAGGTCGGTGGCCTGGATCGCCTCGCCGCCGTCGAGGGGCAGGATCCAGACCTGGGAGGACCCGGATCGGGTCGACAGGAACGCGATCCGCTTGCCGTCGGGGGACCAGGAGGCGCCGGAGTCCTGGGCGGCGCTGGTGGTCAGCCGCCGGGGCTCACCCCCCTCGGAGGCGATCAGCCACAGGTCCGCCTCTCCCTTGTTCGTCTCCAGGCTGTACGTGCGCAGCTCGAACGCGATCCAGCGGCCGTCGGGGGACGGAGCCGCCCCGGAGACCCGCTGCATGTCGATCATGTCCTGGACGGTGAAGGTATGGGTGTCCGCGGCGAGTGCCGGCGACAGGGCGAGCAGGAAGGCGAGCAGCCTGCCGGCCAGGCGACGCGGACGGGCAGTGTGCGGCATCATGAATCCTCCGTGGGCCGGCCCCTCACGCATGACCGGCGTCCTCCAGGTCATCCTCCTCCATCCCGAGCAGGTGACCGATCTCGTGCCGCAAGGTGATCCCGATCTCCCGGACCAGCTCCCGGCGGTTGCGGCAGCAGTTCTCGAGGTTGCGCTGGAACACGATGATCCGAGGCGGCAGATCCTCGAGCTCGAAGGTCCGCTGCGTCAGCGGTGTCCCCAGGAACAGGCCGAGGATCAGCGGCGAGACCTGGTGGTCCCGCACGAACGACTCGGACGGGTACGGCTCGACCGCGATCTCGGTGTTGCGCAGGTGGCGCCGGAAGCGTGGGGGCACCGCCGCCAGCGCCTTCTCCACCTGGAGGTCGAACGCCGCGTCATCGAGGCGCTCGGGGACGAAGCAGGCGTCCGGGTCGGTCCGCGCCGCCTCCTCGAACGCCGCCACGGCCGCAGGATCGCCGTCCCGGTCCAGGAGCACCGCCAGCAGCCAGCGCGCACGGACCAGGCCGGGGTCCAGGGCCAGCGCCTCCCGCAGCGTCTCCTGCGCCCGGGCCAGGTTCCCCGCCTCGACCTGGGCCTCCGCGAGCTCGGCGCGGATCTCGCCGTCCTCCGGCTGCAGCTTCACGGCCTTCCGGACTTCCTTCTCGGCGGTGCGCGGATCCTCGAGGGCGAGCCATGCCCGGCCGGCGAGCACGTGGGCGGCGGCCCGGAGCTCCGGCGCCGACAGCGCCCGGCGCGCCGCCTTGAGCCCCCGCAGCGCGTCCAGGGGCGCGTCGAGCGGGTCGATCCTCAGTGCGGCGAGATCGAGGTGCGGGTCCGGGAGCGCCGGATCGAGCTCCAGGGCCCTCATCATGGCCTCGGCGGCGGCGGCGTGACGCTCCAGGCCCCAGAGGGCCAGCCCCCGGGCGTGGTGCAGGCCGGCCTCCCCGGGGGCGAGGCGCAGGCCCGCCTCCGCGACCTCCAGGGCCGCCTCCATCTCGCCTTCCTCGAAGCGGGTGTCGAAGCGCTCCAGCGCCTCGGCCACGCTGGAGGGCGGCTGCCTTCGGGGCCCCTTTCCCCTGCGTCCCATCGGCTCCTCCGGTGGCGCTGATGGTAGCCGTCGCGGCCGCGCCCCGGCAAGGTCGTTGTGGACGTCCCCTCCGTACGGGAAACTTGCATGGCGATGACCGGCAAGCGAAGCTCCCGCTCGGCCCGACGACCGCGCAGCGGACCCGGCCGTGAGTTGCACCGCAGGGTCGTGGAGACCGTGCGCCGCCGGGTGCAGGGTAGCCCAGGGGGACACCTGATCGAGGACCGGCTGGGGACGCTGGAGCTGTCCCTGGAGATCGATCTGAGGGACCCCCAGGCGGGGGAGGAGGCCGTCGAAGCCGCCCTCGAGGAGGCCGTCGCTCGCTTCGTCGACGAGGCGATCGAGGCGGCCGCGGCGTTCCGGCCCGGGCGCGCCTTCTGCCACCGCTGCGAGAGCGCCGACTGCGCCCACGCTCGCCCCGGTGGGTCACGGGAGGTCTTTGCCGGCTACGGGCCCACCGGAATGCCGCGCTGGCGGGATTTCGGCCAGCTCTGCCTGGAACAGCACCACCCGGAGGTGGACCGCCTCTACGACGAGCGCCGCCCGCAGGTGATCGCCCTGGCCCTCGACGGGGCGGTGCTCAAGGGAGAGCTGATGCCGGAGTTCCACCGCGCGGCGCGGGTGCACGACGTCGTCGGGCAGATCTGCGCCGGCCTGTTCCGGCTACCGGACCTGGGAGAGCCACTGGCACTGACCTTCCAGGCGGTGGTGAGCCGGCGGCGCCGCGGAGGCCGGCGGGTGGGGCTGAACCTCATCGGCGGCGGGCCCGGCACGGAAGGACGGCTCGCGGCGGTGCGGCCGGAGGCGAAGCCGTGGCGCGCCGCGGTCCTCTGGGCCCAGGCCCGGCTGGACGCCCTGGGGCGACGGTCCGGCCGCGGCCGCCTGCCCGGCGCGGCGTTCGACGCGCGGGTCCGCGGGGTGCTGCAGGGGCTGAGCCGCCGGATCGAGCGGGACCTGCGCGGACGGGGACGCCGTACGCGGCACGCGGAGCAGCGCCATCGCAGCGGGGACCGCCCCACGCGGAAGGCCGTGGAGGACCTGCGGACCGCCCCCGACGGCTCGATCCTGATCGACGGCGGCCACGGGACCCGGGTCGTCCTCGGGGAGCGCGGGCGTACGCACTTCTTCGCGGGGGCGGGGCGCCTGGTATCCTCCGTGAAGTACCCGCGGGAGGCCATCGAGAAGCGCCTCCGCACCGGCCAGTGGCGGCCCGCCACGGCCGAGGAGATCCGGCGGTTGCGGGAGACGGTCCTCGACGCACCGGGACATCCCGCCGCCGAGGGGGAGGGGGACGGATGAGGAGCAAGGTGGTCGAGGGGGCGATCCTCGCGCTCGTCACGGCGTTCACGGCGGCCGCCGCGCCGCCGCCAAAGGCGACGGCGGTGGCCTCGGTGGACCGGCACCGGGAGGAACTCGTGGATCTGGCGGCAAAGGTCTGGGAGTACGCCGAGACGGCGCTGGAGGAGACCCGCTCCGCGGCGCTCCTGGCGGACCACGCGGAGGCCCACGGCTTCCGGGTCGAGCGCGGGGTGGCGGGGATGCCCACGGCGTTCGTCGCCAGCTACGGCGAGGGCCGTCCGGTGATCGGGATCCTCGGGGAGTACGACGCCCTCCCCGGCATTTCCCAGAAGGCGCAGCCGGAACGCGAACCCGTGGTGCCCGGGGGCGCTGGCCACGGCTGCGGCCACAACCTGTTCGGCGCCGCGAGCCTCGGGGCGGCGCTGGCCGTGAAGGAGCAGATCGAGGCGGGCACGTTGAAGGGGACGGTGCGCTTCTACGGCACCCCTGCCGAGGAGGCGGTGGGGGGCAAGGTCTACATGGTGCGGGAGGGGCTGTTCGACGACGTCGACGCCGTGGTGGTCTGGCACCCCGACTTCGTGATCCGCGCCGACACCCGCAGCAGCCAGGCCATGGTGGATCTCCGGATCGAGTTCCAGGGGAAGGCGGCGCACGCCGCCTACGATCCCTGGAACGGCCGCAGCGCCCTCGACGCCGTCGAGGTGTTCCTGCACGCCCTGAACCTGATGCGGGAGCACGTGCGTCCCAGCGTGCGCATGCACTACACGATCCCCGACGGCGGCGGGGCGCCCAACGTCGTGCCCGAGACCGCCTCGGTCTGGTGCTGGCTGCGGGACACGACCCGGAAGGGGGTCGACGATCTGCTGCAGCGAACGCGGGCGATGGTGCAGGGCGCCGCCCTGGCCACCGGCACCGCGGGCTCCGTGACCGTGCAGAGCGGCTCCTACGAGATGCTCCCGAGCCTGGCCGGCGCCAGGGCGATGCAGCGCAACCTGGAATGGCTGGGGCCCCTGAAGTTCGACCAGGCGGCCACGGAGCTCGGCAAGGCGATCCAGATCGCCGCCGGCGTCGAGCCGGTCGGGATGCACGGGGAGGTGCTTCCCTTCGAGGAGGAGCCGCCGGCGCCGGAGGGGGGGTCCACCGACGTCGCCGACGTGAGCTGGGTGGTGCCGACGATCCAGGTCGTGGTGACCACCGCACCCGCCGGCGTGCCCTGGCATGCCTGGCCCGTGGTCGCGGCCTCGAACACGGAGATCGGGTTCCAGGGGATGACCTACGCCGCCAAGGCGATGGCCGCCACCATGGTGGATCTGTTCCAGGACCCGGAGCTGCTCCGGGAGATGCGCGAGGAGCACGAGGTCCGGACCGGCGGTCATCGCTACCGGCCCTTCGTGGGGGATGGCCCGCCGCCGGTGCCCGGTCGGTGACGTTCGCGGAACTGCGCTCGCGGCTGGGCCGCCTCGGTCCGGGGGTCGCCATCGCGGCCACCGGCGTCGGCGCGGGGGACCTGATCGCCGCCAGCGTCGGCGGCGTGCGGTTCGGCACGGTGCTCGCTTGGTCGGTCCTGCTCGGGGCGGGGATCAAGTTCGTGCTGAACGAGGGGATCGCCCGCTGGCAGCTGGGGCAGGGGGTGAGCCTGCTCCGGGCGGTCGTCGATCGCTTCCCTCCGGCGATGTCGGTGTACCTGGCGATCTACTTCCTCGTCTGGACGCCCGCCGTGGCGGCGGCGCTCGCGGCAGCCTGCGGCATCGCCGCGGCGGCGGTGCTGCCCGTGGCGAGCCCCGCGGCCTGGGGGACCGTCCACACCGTCGTCGCCGCCGGCGCGGTGCTGGCGGGGGGCTACCCCTGGCTCGAACGGTCGATGAAGGGGCTGATCGCCGTCATGTTCGCGGCGATCCTGGGTTCCGCCCTGTGGCTGCGTCCCGGGGTCGAGGTGCTGCGAGGGCTGCTCCTCCCCTCGGTGCCGGGCGGCTCCACGGTCATGATCCTGTCGATCATCGGCGGCGTCGGCGGCAGCGTGACGCTGCTGGCCTACGGCTACTGGATCGAGGCGAAGGGGTGGCGCGGCCGCGAGCAGCTGGGGATGGCGCGGCTGGACCTGGGCGTGGCGTACGGGCTGACCGGCCTGTTCGGGGTGGCCGTCCTGGTGCTCGCCGCCTCCCTCGACCTGCCGCCGGAGCAGCTCGGGACCGGCACCGGGCTGCTGATCGGGCTGGCCGACCGGGTCGGCGGGATGCTCGGGCCGGCGGCGCACGGTCTGTTCCTGGCGGGGGTCTGGGCGGCCGTGTTCACGTCGATGCTCGGCGTCTGGCATGGCGTGCCGGCGCTGCTGGCCGACTTCCTCCGCGCCGCCGACCGCCGGTACGGCGGGCCCCGGCTACCCGCCGCCGGGGCCCGCGACCCGGTGCACGCCGTCCTGGTGTTTGCCGTGGCGGCGGCCGCCGCCGGCCTGGTCTGGAGCGGGCGGCCGCTCTGGTTGATCCTCGTCTACACGGTGCTGGGCTCGCTGTTCATGCCGTTGCTGGCGTTCTTCCTGCTGTGGCTGAACCGCCGCCGGGGCCCACTGGGGACGGGACTCGGGAACCGGCCGCTGACCGCGGGCATCCTCGGCGGCGCGCTGCTGCTCTACCTGTTCCTGGGCGTCCGCGAGCTGGCCGACCGGCTCGGGGGGAGCCCGTAGGCCGTCATCTCGATCCATGACCCCGGTCGCCCGCCGTCGCGGAGAGGGAGTGCCCGGCGGCCTCGCTTTCCAGGACCGACTCCAGGACACCGGCCCAGTCCGTCACCCGACAGCCTTCCTGCCTGGCGAACCGGCGGGCCTTCCGACGCGAGCCGAAGGCCACGAAGTCCAGCGGCGAGTCCGTGCTCTCGGTGAGCCTCGCGGGGACGAACCGTGCCTCGCCAGCCGGCAATGTCCTGCCGGTTGCGCGGTCCGTGACCAGCACCGCCAGGCCCTCTTCCCCGCGCGCCTCCATGTAGAGCACCAGACAGCGGACGCTCCGGAACTTGCGAGTCTGTCCGTCCTGCAGGACGAGGATCGCGGCGTTCGCGGGATCGCGAATGGGCCGGTCGCTCCAGGAGCAACGGTCACCATGAACGACCACCTCCGGACGCTGCTGCAGGGATGCAACGTAGAGTGTCACCGCATGAAGGTGCATCTCCTCCCCGCTCGGGCCGCCGTAGAGCCGTCGAAAGAGCCGGCCGAAAGCCCGCATCTCCCGAGCCGTGGCCCTGCCCTGGTTCGCCCCGGAGATGATCAGCTCCGTCCGCGTCAGGGAGAAGTCCCCGTGGCTACGCTCGATGAGCGATAGGTCCGGGACGCCGGGGTTGAAGGACGCGCTCCGGGGCCCGTCGCCTCTCCCCTCGGGGCCGTGGCAGGACAGGCAATGCCGCTGGTAGACGCTCTCGCCGAGGCGATTGCGGGAATCGTCGCCGGCGGAGACCCCGGCGGCCAGGAAGACGGCGCAGCATGCCGCGATGCCGCTCTGGAAGATCCGATCCGGTCTCATGTCTACCTCCCTTCGGCTTCCGCCTCGTGCCGCGAGGCTCGCGCCTTCCCCTCACTTCCTCTATCTGGTCAACGCCCGGGGGCCATCGAGGGGCACGGTCTCCGACGATGTCCGGAGAGAAGCCGTTGGCTCTACCGCGGGGTTTCCCGCCGCCGCGAGAGGCGCCTTCACACCGATGTTGCCCCGGGCGGTGACCATCGACAGGGACTGGGCCGCGACCGGTGGATCCCGGTGATCTCCCTGCGCGGGTAAACGTGGGGCGGGGAGAGGGCCATCGAGGACGGGATCCGGCTGAGGACTTCCACGGACGCGGCGGCAGCGCCGGGAGTTGTCCTTCCCGGAGAGCGTCTCGTCAGCCCTCGCTGCGCTCGAGGGTGACGGCCCGCACGTCCTCCCGGGCGAGCCCGGCGATGGCGTCCCGCCACGCGGCGAACTCCTTGACCGGGACCGCGCGGCGGGAGACGCTGACGGACCTCTCGATCTCCAGGACCGTCCCGTCGGGGTCGTCCCGCTCCCGGTAGGTCGCGGTCGCCTCGAAGCCGGGTGCGTTCAGGTACGCGCTTTCCGGGAGCTTCCGGGGGCTGCGACCGGGAGGCAGCCGTAGACGCACCGATGCGGTATCGCGGAACAGGTAGGGGAAGAAGACCGGCTGATCCCGCTGCTCCTGGCCGCCCAGCCGGATCAGGTCGTTCGAGCGGGTGGGATGCAGGCCGACCAGCAGTGCCGACCCGGCCCTGGCGGCATACCGCGGCACCTCGAACTCCATGCGGATCCGCAGCGGCTCCTCTGGCCCCGGCGCGGGTTCGATCTCGTGGGAGCGCAGCAGTGCCCCCGGGCACAGCTCTCCCAGCAGGCCGGAGAGGTAGGCCGCCCGGTCCCGCTCATCCCGGACCCCCAGGGCGCCCGAGATCTCCGCCCGCCGTTGCCCCGTTGCCTCGAGGACGTAGATGCCGGAGAGCCGGCCCGAGACGTCCAGGGCCGCCTCGACCCTGTGGTGCAACCGGTTGTGCTCCGGCGGGGTGAGCGGCGTCGGGACGATCTGCGCCGTTCCGTCCGGAAGCACGACGAGAGCGTTCACCCCCTGATCCCCCCAGGGAAGGTCTCCGTAGGGGATCGTCGTCGCGGTCGGGTCGAGGAACAGGAATCCGTCCTCCGCGGGCACGGCCACGATGGCGTGATTGAACGATGGAACCGGTTGCTCCGGGTCCGTTCGTCCCGCGTCCCGCGTGCGGACGAGGACCGGATTCCCGTCCAGCCCGGTCGCCCGGAGCATGGCGATCATCAGCGTCGCCTTGTCCTTGCAGTCACCGTACCGGTGATGGAGGACCTCTCCGCTCGGGTGGGGCTTCCATCCCCCCACGCCGAGCTCCACGGCGACGTACTGCACCTGCCGCTGGACGAACTCGTAGATGCGGCGGATCCGCTCGTCCCCGGATCCGGCTCCGGCGACCACCTCGGCGGTCAGTCGGCTGACGTCGGCGTCGGGTTGCATCCCGTCACGGGCCAGTCCGGCGTACCAGCTCGCGATGCCGTCCCAGGTGGTGCTGTCGATTCGATGGTCCTCCCACAGGATCTCCTCGGGGAACAGCGATACCCGCGGGAGCAGATCCGCCGCAGGCGGGCTACCCGGGTCGAACTCGACGGCAGCGGTGTCACGGGCGGTCCAGCTGCGGATTTCCCGATCGCCGTCCGTGCGATGGGTCTCCTCGGCGGTTCCGCGGACGTCGAACCGGAAGGGGGTGGAGGCAGGGTAGTCGACGGTCAATGTCCGGATCGCGCCCGGCAGCTCGTCCGCCAGCAGGAAACGGCGCGGCAGGAAGAACAGAGACCGGATCCTCGTCCGGTAGGAGTGCTCCACGGTGGCACCGGGAGCGGCGCCGGTGAACCGCATCACCTTCCTGCGGTTGTCCGAGTAGAGCTCGTAAGAGGCGAAATCGGACTGATCCGAGATGTCGGACTTCCGGACCTTGGTCCGCTTCCCGTCCGGGAGCACGATGCTACCCCGAAAGTCCGCCACGGCAACCCAGGGGTTGTAGCCGACGACCGCGAAGCCGTAGCGCTCCACGCCGCGCTGGGTCAGCAGCCGGGTCCGGTTCTCGTACTCGACCTCGGCCTCGGTCGGCGACAGGACCCGGATCCGGAGGGACTCCTCGAGAAGGACGGCGTCCCGGCTGGCGACGGACCCGGCGGCGTCCGTCGCGGGGGCGGCAGCGAGCAGCCCCGTGCAGAGGAACAGCAGGATGCGCTTCATCGCGTCTCCACGCAGCGAACAGGGCCAATCGAGTATAATCCAGCACCACGGTTCCGACCACACCCCCCTGCCCCGGAGGTCCACATGCCGCTGCGATCCGACACGTTCTCCCGTCCCCTTCGCCTGTTCCTGCTGCTCGGCGTCTGTGTCCTGCTCCTGCTCTCTCCCACCGCGTGGGGCAAGAAACAGAAGAAGGACGCAAAGTGGCCGCAGGTGACCCGGGAGGAGCGAGAGATGAGCCAGGTGCCGGGGGACCCCGACGCCGCCGCGATCGTGCTCCGCCAGTCCCGGCAAGCGAAGATCCTCCCCCGGGCCGACGACTGGGTGAACATCATGGAGATCCACCGGCGGGTCAAGGTGCTGACCGAGCGGGGCAAGCAGTACGCCGAGGTGCGCATCCCGGCGCAGAAGTACTCCCGCGTGAGCCAGATCGAGGGGCGGACCCTGAAGCCCGACGGCACGGAGATCCCCGTCCCGGAGGATCAGATCTTCGAAGAGGTTGCCTTGCAGGTGGGCAGCGTGGTCTTCAAACAGTGGGTCTTCCACTTTCCCGCGGTGGAGCCGGGGGATATCCTCGACTACAAGTACGTCCGTCACGACGACTACCTGCTGTTCATCGATCCCTGGTTCTTCGAAGGGCCGGAGTACACGGTCAGCTCCCGGGTGACGCAGGCCGTTCCCTCGGGGGTGAGCTACGCGATCCTCTGCGCTCTGTGTCGCGGCAGCCAGCCGGAGATCTCCGACTGGCGGGAGGGCAGCCAAGAGGGGAAGCAGTACTCCCTGGAGCTGAACAACCTGCCGGGGTACCGGAACGAGCTACTGATGCCGCCGGCCAGAGAGGTCAGCCCGCATCTGGAGATGGTACTGAAACGCTGGACGGGGACCTTCTGGTCCCAGCTCGGGCGGCAGGACGACCTGTTCACCGACTGGGCCTCGGTGACCCGATGGGCGAGGACGAACTACGAGGAGGCCACGAAGAAGTGGCTCGGGGACCTCGAGGACGTCGTGGCGGGCTGGATCGAGGGGATCGAGGATCCGAAGGCGCGTGTGGAGGCCATCCTGCGACACGTGCAGGAGGATTTCGCCTATGTCCCGTACCGCCAGGTCCTTGGCACCAGTCGTCCGCTCAACCGCATCCTGGAGGACCGGTATGCCGACAACGAGGAGAAGGCGGTCCTGCTCCAGGCCGCCCTTTCGACCCAGGGGATCGAGTCGAACATCGCGCTCGTCTCGGGCATCGACGTCGGGAGCGTGAATCCGAAGTTCTTCAGCCTCTCCCAGTTCTCCCACGCCGTCGTGCTGATGCCCACCCCCGAGGGAGAGCCGCTGCTGCTGGATCCAACGCTCTCTCACGGTCCGTTCGACTTCGTGTCCTGGCGTAACTCCGGGGCGCCGTACCTGCTTCTCGAGGGGGAGGGT
The DNA here is from genome assembly GCA_050115015.1 of Acidobacteriota bacterium. Classification (GTDB taxonomy): domain Bacteria; phylum Acidobacteriota; class Polarisedimenticolia; order CBDVAL01; family CBDVAL01; genus JASFRI01. The sequence goes on along the minus strand of JASFRI010000053.1, from coordinate 2,420 downwards.
GAGCTCGGTGAGCTTCCCAAGAAGGCGGAGTCGGGCTCCACGGCGTTCGAGGTGACCGTTGCGCCACAGCTAGACGGGAAGGCCAAGCTGGAGATCACGGTAACGCTGGAGGGGGAGGACGCGATCGACCTGCGCCAGACCCTGGTCCCCGCTTCCGGCACCGCCCGCGAGGGCGAGCTCGTGGACTGGCTGGAGGAAGCCCGATCGGGGATGCACATCACCTCGGTCGAGGTCGAGGGGCTGGACCTTCCCGAGGAACCGCTGACGGTCCATGCCAGCGCCGAGGCCTCGGGGCTGGTCACGGTGGCGGAGGACGCTCTCGCCGTCCAGGCCTGCGTGTTGTCCTGCTACGATTCGAACCCGCTCGGTGCCGCACGCACGTACCCCTTCTATCTGGACTATGTCTGGAGAGAGAAGCAGGTGGTGACGGTGGTTCCGCCCGAGGATTGGGTCGCCGCGGAGGCTCCGCCGGGCGCCACGGCGCGCTATCCCGTGGGGACGTACAACCTGCGGTGCCGCGTGGACGACGAGGCGGGAGGGCGGTGCACCCGGACGCTGTCGATGAAGCGCGGCCGCTGGGCTACCGCCGAGGCGCCCCGCATCCAGGAGATGTTCGACAAGGTGGTGGCGGCGGACCACACGATGATCGTCGTCAAGCCGGCCTCCGCGCCGTAGAAAGAGCCCCGTCGTCCGCCGCCGGCTGGTCCGGCGGAGAGCCCGGCGCGCTGGAGGGGCGCGGACGATCGGGGGGCAGGCGCGGCAGGAGAGAATCCGCGCGCCGGAGCGTGGGCCTCGCCCCGCGGATACGGAGGGAGATCTCCGCAAGCCGCACCTGCTGGGGCACGCGAGCCGGTTCCGGGGAACGGATCGCTCCTCGCAGGCTCCCGCAGTCGGTCGGACGCTACAATGGAGGCCGTCCCGGCCATCCCGCCGGTGGGGAGAGCCCTCATGACCGACTCCTACCACATGACCCCCGAGGCGTTCCGCCGCCACGGCCACGAGATGGTCGACTGGGTCGCCGACTACCTCGCCCACATTTCCGAGCACCCGGTCACCTCCACGGTGTCGCCGGGAGCGATCCGGGACGCCCTGCCCCAGTCGGCGCCGGAGCGCCCGGAGCCGTTCGCGTCGGTGCTGGCGGACCTGGACCGGCTCATCCTGCCGGGGATCACCCACTGGCAGTCCCCGAACTGGTTCGCGTACTTTCCCGCCAACAGCTCCGGCCCCTCGATCCTGGGGGAGCTGGCCGCGGCCGGGCTCGGCGTCCAGGGGATGCTCTGGTCCACGAGCCCGGCGGCCACCGAGCTGGAGTCCGTCGTCGTCGACTGGATGGTGGACCTTCTCGCGCTGCCGCCCGGATGGCGGACCACCGCGGCCGGCGGGGGGGTGATCCAGATGAGCGCGTCGGATGCGACCCACGTCGCCCTGGTCACGGCCCGGGAGCGGGCGCGCGGGAAGGCGCCCATGGATCGGCTGGTCGTGTACGGCTCGGACCAGACGCACTCCTCCCTGGAGAAGGGCGCCCGGATCGCGGGCTACTCCCACCTGCGGACCGTGGCCAGCGATGCCGCCTACGCCATGCGGCCGGATGCACTGGAGGCGGCGATCGCCGGGGACCGCCGGGCGGGGCTGGTCCCGGCGTTCGTGGCGGCCACCGTCGGGACGACCGCGACGACGGCGGTCGACCCGGTCCGGTCGATCGGCGAGATCGCCCGGGCCGGCGGGATGTGGTGCCACGTGGACGCGGCCTACGCCGGCTCGGCGATGATCTGCCCCGAGTTCCGCCACCACCAGGACGGGCTCGAGCTCGTCGACAGCTACACGTTCAATCCACACAAGTGGATGTTCACGAACTTCGACTGCAACCTGTACTACGTCGCCGATCGCCGGCCGCTGCTGGAGGCGATGAGCATCCTGCCGCCCTACCTCCGCAACCCGGCGACGCTGTCCGGGGAGGTGATCGACTACCGCGACTGGCACGTCCCGCTGGGGCGTCGTTTCCGGGCGCTCAAGCTGTGGTTCGTGCTGCGCCACTATGGGGCCGAGGGGATCCGCCACCATATCCGCGAGCACGTCCGCCTCGCCCGGGGGCTCGCGGCGCGGCTCGAGGCCGACGCCCGGTTCGAGCTCGTGGCGCCCGCCCCGTTCGCCCTCGTCGTCTTCCGGCACCGCGATGGCGACGAGGCGACGAGACGTCTGGCCACCGCCCTCAACGCCTCCGGCAAGGTCGCCGTGACCGCCACCACCCTGGGCGATCGGGCCGCCATCCGGGTGTCGATCGGACAGACGACCACGGGCGCGGCCCATGTCGACGCCCTCTGGTCGCTCATCGACGAGCTGGCCTGAGCCAGCCGGCGACAGCGGTCTCGGGATGGGGCCGGCCTCCAGCCGGAGAGGGTGGAGAATCCCGCCACGCCGAG
>JASFRI010000052.1:0-15526 GCA_050115015.1 Acidobacteriota bacterium | reverse complement strand
CGGCAGTCTGGATCTTCGGCAGGTAGAGGACGAGGGAACGGCCCTCCTCCCGCAGGGTATGGTGGTTGTGCACCACGTAGAGGACCGTGTCCACCAGGCAGGCCCCGAGGCCCGTGCCGTCCGGGAGCCCCAGATGCCGGTCGTCGAGGTGCAGTCCCCGGGGACGGAAGATGCGGGTGGTGAAGTCGAGCTGTTCCTCCCAGCGGTCGACGATCCGGCGGCCGAAAAAGTCCTCGCTCCAGGCGTTCATCTCCCGAGCCACCTCCTGCGCCGCCCGCAGGAAGACCGGATCCCGGGCGAAGGCCCGCTTCAGGTTGCGCTGGTTGTCCAGGGACATGGCGTCCACCTGGCCGAGGGCGTCCTCACCGTCGAACATCCAGCCGTCGGCGCCGGACAGCAGGGCATAGGCGACGTTCCGGATGCTGCGCTCCAGCGTCGCCCGGGGCTTCGTGGCGGGGCCGGTCCCCTGGATCCACTGGCGCCGGAGGTCCGGGGGAATGGGGGACCCGGTGAAGTTCCCCTCCCGGGCCTGCCGGGCGGTGATGCCGGTGTCCGGGAGGACGGCGTCGGGATCGAGGAAGCGGATCCGCTCGCCGTTCCCTGCACGCGCCGCGCGCCGCGCGCCGCGCTCACGCATCGCCTCGAGGCGAACCGCGTTGATCTCGGAAAGGACCTCCAGGGCGCCCAGCGCCTCGGAGGTGAGGACGTCGCCGTAGTCCCGGGCCAGGTTACCTCGGATCTGGATGGTCAAGGTTCTCCTCGAGTGTGCGTGGGCGGCCGCGCCGTCGCCTCGGTGGATGTGGTGTCCGGCCGTTCCCCGGCCCGGGTCTTCCCTCCCCCCTCATGACGGTGGGAACTGCTTCAGCATCCTGGAGACGACCTTGCGGATCTGCCTCCGCAGCCGATCCCGGTCCAGCGGGTCCTCGGCGGCCGCACGCCAGACCGGGCGCTCGCCGTCGCGGCCGAAGAACTCCAGGATCAGTGTGCCCTCCTCGTAGGTTCCCGCCGGGGCGTCCGGTGTCGCCTCCCCGGGAGGGGCGAGGGGCACGTGCTCCTGAAGCCCGACGTAGTACACCAGCCGCAGGTCCGGATCGTCGTCCTGCCGCCGCAGGCCGCGCTTCGTCAGCGCACGGCTGACCTCCTCGCGGATCAGCGCGGCGTTTTCCGGGAGCGCCCGGCCCGGGATCGCCGTGTCGTCGAGCCAGCCGAACGTCCCGACGGCGGTGAAGTCGAAGCTCTCGTCGTGCTCGACGCGGACCTCCAGGGCGATGGCCGGCGCCGCCACGAGGGCGCAGGTCGCCACGACGACCGCGCGCACGAGCTGCCAGTGGAAAACCACGTTCCCTCCCGAGATAATGAACAGGATAACAGGTCTGGTCCCGGGATGGAGGTCCACCGCAGATGAGGCCGGCTTGCCCCGGATGGGGCGGCATGGCGCGTGGAGGTGGGGGATCCGGGTCCTTCGGCGCGGCTCCCCGGTGGCACGGCCCCTGCACACGAAGACCGACGACCCCGAACGGCTTTGGAAAGGAGAACCCGCACATGCACCCGAAGCGCCACACCGCCGGTCTGGCGAGCCTGGTCCTGCTCGTCGTCACCCCCGCCGCCTCCCAGCAGGTCCGTCGCGTCCCGCCTCCCGACAACCTCGAGGTCCAGGTCGTCGCGGAGGAGGGCGTGCCCACGATCCCGTTCGAGACCGTCAACAACCACATCGTGATGGAGATGGAGATCAACGGGAGCGGGCCGTTCCGGACGGTCCTGGACACCGGGATGCCGGCGCCCGGCGTGGTGCTCTACGGCAGCGACCGGGTGGACGCCCTGAAGCTCGACTACGACTCGGCGATGCAGGCCGCGGTGGGCGGGGCCGGGGGGAAGGGAGAGCGGCTCACCGCGCAGGTGGTGCCGGACCAGAAAGCATCGCTCCCCGGTCTGGAGATGTCCGGCGTTTCGCTCACCGTCCTGCCGCGGATGCCCGACTTCGCAGCCTACCACGACGCCATCATCGGGGCGGCGCTGTTCCGGAACTTCGCCGTGGAGATCGATCCGGACGCCGGCGTGATCCGCCTGCACGATCCGGCGACCTTCGAGCCTCCCGAGGGGGCCATCTCCCTGCCGCTGGAGATCCGGCGCGGCATCCCGTTCACGACCCTCTCGGTGACGACGCTGGCCGGGGACACGGTGCCGGTGGTCCTCGCCGTCGACCTGGGGGCATCCCATCCCGTGTCCCTCAATGCCGGGACCGTGGAGGGTCTCGAGGTCCCTCCGGGGGCCGTCGAGACGGTCATCGGGCGGGGCATCAGCGGCGATGTGCGGGGCCGCGTCGGGAGGGTTGCCGCCGTCATGCTCGGCAACGTGAAGCTGGAGAACGTGATCGCCACGTTCCCCGTCGGCGATCACCAGTCACCGCGGGGGATGGACTCGCGCAACGGCAACCTCGGAAGCGGCATCCTCGGCCGCTTCGCCGTCACCTTCGACTACGCTCACGACCGGATGGTCCTGGTGCCCGGGCGACGGCTGCGGGAGCCCTTCGAGCACGACATGAGCGGCCTGGTCCTCCGGAACGGGGACGACGGCCTTCCCGTGCAGGAAGTGATCCCCGGCTCGCCGGGCGACCAGGCCGGGCTCCGCGCCGGGGACCTGGTGGTGGAGGTGAACGGCACCCCGGCGGCCTCGCTGGGGGCGTACGGCCTCCGGGATCTGTTCCGCCAGGAGGGGGCCCGGGTGGACCTCGTCTTCCGCCGGGGGGAGGAGCGGCACGAGGTGACCCTGACGCTCCGGCGCCTCGTCTGAAGACGCTCCGGTCCTCAGGGGTTCTTCCAGATGAGCGTCAGCCCGTCCCGGATGGTGAGGAGGACCTGCGTCGTGCGATCGTCGTCGGCGACGTGGCGGCTGAAGGCGACGAGCGCTCGGGTGTCGTCGTCCCGGTCGGCGTCGTCCCGCAGCACCTCGCCGCTCCACAGGGTGTTGTCCGCCGCGATCCACCCGCCGGCACGGATGAGGGGGAGCACCGCCTCGTAGTAGTTGACGTAGTTTCTCTTGTCCGCGTCGATGAAGGCGAAGTCGAACGGGCCCCGAAGGGTCGCCAGGGTCGCCAGCGCGGGAGCGATCCGCGGGTGGATCTTGTGCCCGTGCGGGCTGCGCGCGAAGAAGCTCCGGGCCACCGCCTCCGCGTCCGGGTTGACGTCGCAGGTGATGAGCTCGCCATCGTCGGGCAGCCCCTCGGCCATCATCAGGGCGCTGTAGCCGGTGAACATGCCGACCTCGATGCCCCTCCGGGACCCCGTGATCCGCACCAGAAGGTTGAGGAGCCTGCCCTCGACGGCACCCACCTGCATCTGGGGAGACTTCATGGTGCGGTAAGTTACCTCCCGCAGCTCCTCGAGCAGCTCCGGGACCGGCGTGGTCTGCCGGTCGGCGTAGGCCTCGATCTCCTCCGGAACCAGCCTGATCATCGTCTCCCCCCCTCCGCCGGGCGCCCGGCGCTCTGGCCCGGATCCCTCACGAGGAACCTGCACCCCTTGCGCCAGATCCGTGGTAACTTCCCTCATCGCAGTGGCTTGGAGCGGGTGCTACCGCCTCTTCGTGGAGCATCCGGGCTAGGCCCCCCCGTCCATGCCGCTGAGCACGATCTCCACCCGGCGGTTCTTCCGACGCCCCTCCGCGGTGGCGTTGTCGGCGATGGGGTGCTCCTGTCCGAGCCCCACCGCTTCCAGCCGGTCCGGGGGAACACCCTGCTCCTCCAGGAAGCGAACCACCGCGTCGGCCCGGGCCTGCGACAGCTCGAGGTTGTGCGACGGGGTCCCGGTGGAGTCGGTGTGCCCCTCCACGCGGACCTCCAGGTCCGTCATCACCAGGAGGATCCCCGACAGCTTGGCCAGCACGACCTCGGTACCGGGCCGGAGGGTGGCCTGGTTCGAGCCGAACAGGATGTCCGGCAGGCTCACCACGAAGCCGCGGGCCGAGTCCCGGGTCATGGCGACCTTGTCCAGCGCACCCCGCAGCCGGCCTCGCAGCTCGGAGCTCTGGTCCTCGAGCAGGGACTTGGAGCCCTGCAGGGCGGCCACCTCCTCCCGCAGGGATTCCCGCTGATCCTGCACCACGGCGACCTGCTGGGAGAGCTGCGCCACCTCCGCCTCGAGCTCCCGTGCGTGGTTCTCGGCGCGTTCCGCCCGCCCCTCCGTCTCTTTCAGCCTGCGCCGCGCCGCCTCCCGCTCGTCGCGCAGGCGGATCGCCTCCCTGGCGTCCCGGGAGATGCGGATCGCCAGCTGGCTCAGCGCCGCGGAACGGGTCGCCGCGTCCTCCATCCGGGCGCCGCCGCGCTCCGAGAGCTCGTTGGCCGTGTCGAGGGCGGCGCCGGCGGCCTCGTAGAGCGTCCCGGCATGACGGTCCGCCTCGACCTCCCCCGAGAGCTCGTAGAGCCGGCGGGCCTGGAACACCGCCGCCGGTGCGCCCGGATCCCATGCGATGGACCGGATCTCGTTGCGGGTGTGGGAGGGTGCCTCCTCCAGCGCCAGGTCGATCTCCCGGGAGGGGGCGCGTTCCCCGTCGACCGCCGTGTTCGCGAAGGCGGGGAGGGCCGAAGGCCGGCGCGGCAGCGCGAACGATTCCGCCGTCACCAGCAGGGCGAAGCGGAGTCGTGGGGTCTTGAACTCCTGCTTTCCCTTCGCGCCCCAGCGCAGCTCGCCGAGGTTCTCGACGGTACCGTCCCCCGAGGCGGCCCAGAGGACCCAGCAGGTGACGTCCCCGCCGAACAGCAACGCGGGCTTGAGGTCCCGCTGGCTCAACTCGATCGCCGTCATGCCCCCGCGGGGCGACACCCTGGCCTCCAGGGCTGCGGCGGGGGCGCCGGGCAGCGGGGTCAGGACGACGTCGGTGGTCCGGCCCTCGGGGAACGCCACCTCCTGCAGGTGGGCCGTGGCACCGAGGGCGGCGCCGGAGGTGGACAGCGCGATCACGGCAAGGAACGTGAGGAACATCGATCTCCTGCACATCGGAGCGGCGGACCTCCTGCCCCCCTGCGCGGTGGAGCGGGGGAGCGCTTCTTGAGCGTCGGAGCGTTCATTATGTCACAGGCCCGTGGCGCTCCCGCCCCTTGACCGGCTCGCGGCAGGGCCCCAGAATGCACTCCTCGCGAACGAGAGAGGAGAGACGGTGCCCTCGCGCAAGACCCTCGCCGTGATCTCGACCGTGCTCGTCATGGGTTTCGTCACGGTGCTGATCGTCCTGTCCATGTACGGCGGGTCGGACACGTACACGCCGACGACGGACGACCCGGCGACGATCTTCCAGGAGGCCTGCGCCCGTTGCCACGGGGAAGGCGGCGTCGGGGGCGGCGACGACGGGATCGGGCCGGCCCTGCGCGGGCGGGGCGAGCCCGCGGCGGAGGTGATCGAGCACGTGAAGGAGGGCAAGGGCCGGATGCCGCGATTCCCCAACCTGCAGGGCCGGGCGCTGGAGAACCTCGCCGTCTACGTGAGCGGCCTCTGATGGTGCGCGACCGGCGCCCCTGGTTCGACCTGGAACGCCCGGAGGCGGAGGCGCCGGACGTGGCGATCTTCGGGCTCCCCTTCGACGGCGCCGTGAGCCGCCATGCCGGGGCCGGAGCGGCCCCGGCCCGGCTCCGGGAGCTGTCCCGGACCTCGGATGCGGTGACCCGGAAGGGCGACCCGGTGGACGGGCTGTCCGTCCGCGACTTCGGCGATCTGGCCCCGCAGGCGGGCGAGGCGGCGTCCTGCTATCTCGAGCGGGCCTACGGCTGGCTGCGGGCCGCCCCCGAGGGTGCGTTCCGGATCTACCTGGGCGGGGACAACTCCGTGAGCGTGGCCGCCATCCGGGACTTCGCCGCCGAGCACGGCCCGGGAGCCGGCGTCCTCTGGTTCGACGCCCATCCGGACCTTTTCGAGGCCTACGACGGCGACCCCTTCTCGCACGCCTGCGCGCTGCGCCGCCCGCTGGAGCTGGGCGCCGTGGACCCGGCGGCCGTCACGCTCCTCGCCACGCGCTCGTTCTCGCGCGAGGAACTCGAGTACATCCGCCGGCATCGGATCGCGGTGATCACGGCGGCCTCCTGGCTGGAGAAGGGCTCCCAGGGCGTTCTCTCGGCACTGGGGCGGCAGATCGGGGACCGGAGCGCCCTCTACCTGGCCATCGACATCGACGGTTTCGATCCCGCGGCGGCCCCGGGCACCGGCTACCCGATCCCCGCGGGGATTCCACCGGAGCGGTTCTTCCGCCTTTTGGTCCAGCTCTTCGAGCGGTTTCCGGTCCGGGCCATGGACCTGACCGAGATCGCCCCGTCCCTCGACACGGCGGATCGTACCGGCTTCCTGGGGGTGCAGGTGGTCCTCGAGTCGCTGGGGCACCTGGCGCGGAAGGGGCGGGAGGGGGGCTAGGGCGCCGGGTCGAAGCGCAGGCAGAACTGCTCGTCGGGCGCGTAGATGTAGAGGCCTTCCCAGGCGTCCTCGCCGTGGATGATGACGGACTGGAAATCGTCCCCCATCGTCTCCTTCTCGGCTCGCTTCCGCATCCCCGCCTCCGGGATGTTGTGCTTGCGGACGTAGGCGTCCCATTCGTGCTTCTGGGTGGGATCGATCCGCTGGCCGGCGTCTCCGGCCCGCTTCAGGGCCGCTCGAAACGCGAAGTAGTCGACGGGCACGATACGGGGCATGGTCACCACCGAGTTCGGCAGGAGCGCGCCGCAAGCGGCCACTGCGCGCTGTGGGTAGGGCATTCTACCCCAAAGAGGGCCGTCCGGGACCGCGGATCTCGAGTGGAGGGAGCTGGCGGAGAGGGTGGGATTCGAACCCACGTGGGAGTTGCCCCCCAACCCGCTTTCGAGGCGGGCGCGTTATGACCACTTCGCTACCTCTCCCCGGTGTTCCGACGGAGGAGTCTAGCCCTGCCCGGGGTGGATGGCAACCCCCGGTTCACCGGCGCGCGGCGAAGAATTCCCGCAGCAGCGCCGAGGATTCCGCCGCCAGGAGGCCTCCGGAGACCTCGACCCGGTGGTTCAGGCCGGTGCGCAGGTCTCCCGCGGCCAGCAGGCCGGTGGCGCCCACCTTGGGGTCCGCCGCCGCGAACACGAGCCGGTCGACCCGGGCCTGGACCATGGCCCCGACGCACATCAGGCAGGGCTCCAGAGTGGCATAGACGGTCACCCCGCCGAGGCGGTGGTTCCCGATCCGCGCCGCGGCCTCCCGGAGGACCAGGATCTCCGCGTGGGCCGAGGGATCCGTCGTCGAGACCGTCCGGTTGTGGGCCCTGGACAGCAGCTCGCGGCCGCGGACGGCCAGCGCGCCGACGGGGACCTCGCCGGAGGCCGCCGCCCTGCGGGCCTCCTCGAGGGCCTGCTTCATCCACTCCCGATCCCGTTCCACGGCCCGATTCTACGGAAAACGGAGGTCCGCGGGGAGGAACCATTCCGCCGCGGCCTGCGTTGATCGGGGCAGAACGAGAGGAGGGCATCTCATGAACCCGTACGTCCGCCGGCTCACGCCGGCGTTCCTGTCCCTGATCCTGTGCGGCGCCGCCGCGGCGGATGACGTCGTCACGCGGACCTTTCCCTTCCGGGCGGGCGATCGGCTCGAGCTGGAGGTGGAGGGGGGCGACCTGGAGTACGAGGTTGGCGGTGCCGGGGAGATCACCATCGAGGTGACGGCGACCCGGGGAACCGTGGCCGACTACCTCACCCTCAGCTTCGAGCCCCGCGAGGACGGGCTCCGGGTGGAGGGGGAGAGGGTCCACGGCGGCCTGTTCTCCGGGCTCTTCGGCGGGAACGAGGTGCCGATCCGCATCCATGTCGTCGGTCCCGCGGAGCTCGACATGAAGCTCGCCACCGCCGGCGGGGATATCGACCTGCCGGACCTGAGCGGCGAGGTCCGCGCCGCGACCTCCGGGGGGGACATCCGCTTCGGCGCCATCGACGGCGCACTCCGGGTGGCGACGTCCGGCGGGGACATCGAGGGGGATCGCGTCGCCCACGCGGGCTCCCTGGCGACGTCGGGAGGCGACATCCGCATCCGCGAGGGGGGCGACGATCTGCAGGTCGCCACCTCGGGAGGGGACATCGAGGTGCAGCAGGTTGCCGGATCCCTCGAGGCGGCGACCTCCGGCGGCGACATCGAGCTGGGGAGCGTAACGGGCAGCGCCTCGTTGCGGACCTCCGGCGGGAACGTCCGCGTCGAGAGGGCCGCGGGACCCCTGGAGATCTCCACCTCGGGTGGCCGGATCCGGGTGGGGGAGGCCGGTGGCGAGGCCCGTCTGACGACGTCGGGCGGGGATATCACCCTCGGCGCGGCGGCGGGGTACGTGCAGGCCTCCACGAGCGGTGGCGATCTGGAGGTGAGCCTGACCTCCGCCGCGGGCGGCGATCTCGGGACCTCCGGGGGCAGCCTGGTCGTCCACCTTCCCGCCGGGGCGGGCTTCGATCTGGAGGCGGACGCCCGGGGCGGGAGCCTGCACAGCGCCATCGCGATCGCCGGCACGCTGTCCGAGGATCGCGCTCAGGGCACCATCGGCGGCGGCGGCAACCTGCTCCGCCTCCGGAACCGAGACGGGGACATCCGCATCGACACCCGCTGAGGCGGGAGCGCCAGGGGGAACATCATGAGGAACACCACCAAGCTCGCAGTCCTGCTGTCCGTATTCGCCCTCGCCACCGGTTTCCTTCCGGCGGCGGAGGAGCTCGTCCTGGAGCGGAGCTTCCCCGTCGGGAGCGGCGCGCGGCTCGACTTCGACTCCGACCGGGGTGGGGTGAGCATCCAGGGAGAGGCACGGGACGATATCCTGGTCCGCGTCCTGGCCCGGGACATGGACCCCGAGGAGGCCCGGAGCGCTCTGGACCTCCAGTTCCAGGAGACCGGGCAGGGGATCGCGGTCCGGGCGCGGATCGAGCGCAGGGGCGGGTGGCTTTCCTCCCTCTTCGGCGGCGGCGACGGCGGGATCTTCTTCGAGGTCCGGGTGCCCCGGAACACCCGCCTGAACGTCGACAACGGCTCCGGGGGCGTGAGCGTGGCGGAGATCGACGCCCCGGTGACCGTGGACAACGGGTCGGGGGGCATCCATCTCGACCACATCCGGGGCGCGGTGACCGTGGACAACGGGTCGGGGGGGATCAAGATCGCCGAGATTGAGGGAGCGCTGAGCGTCGACAACGGGTCCGGTGGCGTCCGGGTGGAGGCGATCCGCGGCGACGTCAAAGTCGACAACGGCTCCGGCGGCGTCAGCGTCGCCGAGGTCGTCGGCGACACGACGGTGGACAACGGCTCCGGCGGGGTCTCCCTGGACGGTCTCGACGGGGCTCTGCGGGTGGAGACCTCCTCGGGCGGCATCCGCGCACGGCTGGTCGGAATAAACGCCGGCGTGACCGCCGAGACCGGCTCCGGCGGCGTCCGGATCGAGGTGCCGGCGAGCTGGGGGGCCGACCTCGACCTCAGCTCCCGGGAGGGCGACGTGATCGTGCGCGGCTGGAGCGAGGTGCGGGTCGACGGCCAGTCCTTCGTGGGCGCCATCGGGGGCGGCGGCCCCCGGATCTCCCTGCACAGCGGCAGCGGGGACATCGAGCTGATCGCGGACTGAGTGGCCGACGCCGGCGGCTCTCCTTGATCCCCCCGGGAGAGGCGTTGTACGCTCCGGGAGCCCCGGCCCTCCGGGAATGTGCGCCCATGCCGCCGATCGCCGCCGCAAAGGAAGCCCCCTTCGACCCGGATCGCTGCTTTCGCGATGGGGAGGCCCCCCGTCCCGTGCTGACCACGAGACGGGGCGCGCTCTACCAGGACGACTGTCTCGCCGTGCTGCCGCGCCTCCGGGACGGGGTCTTCCACACCGTTTTCGCCGACCCGCCCTTCAACCTGGGGAAGGACTACGGGCCGCACTGGGAGGACGCGCGGCCCGACGAGGCCTACCTCGCCTGGTGCCGCCGCTGGCTGTCGGAGTGCGCCCGGGTCCTCCGGCCGGGGGGCTCGCTGCTGGTCTACAACCTGCCCCGGTGGAACGTGCTGCTCGGGGCCCATCTCCACGAGCTCGGGCTGACCTTCCGGCACTGGATCGCCATCGAGATCAAGTTCGGGCTGCCGATCCGGCGCCGCCTCTACCCGGCGCACTACTCCCTGCTCTACTACACCCGGGGGGACGGTCACACCTTCCGACGCATCCGCGTCCCCATCGCCACCTGCCGGCACTGTGGGGGAGAGCTGCGGGACTACGGCGGCCATCGCCGGGCGATGAATCCCGCCGGGGTCACCCTGAGCGACGTCTGGAGCGACGTTCCACCGGTCCGGCACTGGAAGTTCAAGAGCCCCAAGCGACGCGCCAACCAGCTCTCCACGAAGATCCTGGATCGCGTCGTGGAGATGACGACGGAGCCGGGGGACCGGGTCCTCGACCCCTTCGGGGGCTCCGGGACGACCTTCGACGTCTGCGAGCGCAAGGGGCGGAACTGGATCGGCATCGAGATGGGGGCGATCGACCTGATCGGCGAGCGGCTGCGGCAGGGGGACGTGCACGCGCACCGGAACCGGGATCACGTGGAGGATTGACGCGTGTACCTCCTGGTCCTCGGCTGCAACGTCTGGCTGGTGCTGCTGCTCACCCTCTCCGGCTGGCTGGGGATCTCCGGCTCCCGCTGGCATCTGCTCGTGTCACTGTTCGCGGCGGTTTTCACCGCCCTGGTGCACGGCGGCACCGTGGCCCTGTTCCTGGGCGGCGGCAAGCTCGTGAAGGAGCACATCGGCCGTTTCAACATGCCGATGGAGATCCTGGATCGCCTCAACCGCATCTACGCCGCGTTGATCCCCCGCGCGATCCTCGGGGCCACGACGATGCCGGTGGTGGGGGTGGTCGGCGGCCTGGCGGGGACCGGCTACCTGCCGCTCTGGACCCACTGGACCCTGGCCGCGGCCGCCTATCTCTATCTGCTGTGGCTGCCGCTTCACGAGTACCGCTGGCTGAAGCGCTTCCACGGCATCGTCCGGGAGGTGGACCGCCGGCTGCCGCCGGACGGCGCGATGGAGGAGGCGGCGCCGCATCCGGACTACCGCCCCGATGAGGTGGTCCTGGACGCCCGGGGGCGCGCCCGGGCCCTGCTCTACATCGGCCTGACGATCCCGGTGCCCTACCTCGGATACCACTTCATCGTCGGGCTCCGCGTGGCCTGGCTGCTGGTGCCGACGGTGCTCCTGACGGCCCTCTGCCTCGGGAGCTCCGCCTACTACTACCGCCGGGCGCGCCGGGCCGCCGCGTGACCCCCGCGCCGATTGCGCTAGAATCAAGAGAATGAGTCACGCCGCCCATTTTGCGTCCCTGCGGGCCCGCGCCGGGGGGGCCGTGCGCCGGCTCCTCCCGGTGCTGTGCCTCGCCGCGACGGCATCCGCAGCGGCCGAGGCGCCCCTACCCGCGGGGATATCCCGCGTGGACGGGAAGCTGATCCGGGACAGGGATCGGGCGGAGGTCGTGCGGGTGGAAGGCGTGACCTTCCGGATGGGCTCGACGCCGGCGGAGATCGCGGCCATCGACGGCCTGACGCGGGAGTTCGGCGCGGACGCCCCGACCGGGGATCTGGGGCCGGAGCAGCCCGCCCACCAGGTGACGGTCGACACCTTCCTCCTCGATCGCTACGAGGTGACCAACGCCCACTACCGGCAGTTCGCCCGCGAGACCGGCCACGCGCCTCCCTCCAACAGCTTCGGCTCGCATTACGACGTCTGGACCGACGACGCCATTCCCGAAGGCCTGGAGCACCACCCCGTGGTGAACGTGGGCTGGGACGACGCCGTCGCCTACTGCAGATGGGCCGGCGGGCGCCTCCCCACGGAGGCGGAATGGGAGCTGGCCGCCCGGGGGCCGAAGAGCCGGGTGTTCCCCTGGGGGAACCACTGGGACCACGGAAGGGCCAACCACGGCAGCTTCGACCCGGCGAAGGGGGAGTGGCGCGGGTTCTCGATGGACGGCTACCTGAACACCGCCCCGGTCGGCAGCTTCCCGGCCGGGAAGAGCCCCTGCGGCGCGGAGGACATGGCGGGTAACGCGATGGAGTGGGTCCAGGACGTCTATGACCCCGCCTACTACGAGCGCTCGCCGTCCCGGAACCCCACCGGCCCCGAGCCGCCGCCGCCGCCGGAGGACGACGACTCCCCAGGGGGGGACAAGGCCCCCGAGGCGGGCAAGTCCCCGGAAGGGGACACGTCCGCCGGGGAGGAGGCGCCGCCGCCACGTGAGGAGCGCGCCCTGCGCGGCGGATCGTGGTACTACGACCCCATCCGTCTCCGCGGCGCCTACCGGCACCACCTCGCCGCCGACATCCGCAACGCCAACACCGGCTTCCGCTGCGCGATGCCGCTTCCCTGAGACGGATAGAGATAGCCTCCATTCCGGCGGAATCGCCGGATAGCTGTCGCGTCCGTCAAGGTACGATCATGACCATTCTGTAGAAGGCTGAAGTGGTCCAGCGATCCTTGACCCCCCAGATCAGCGTCGGATCGTGAACGGGAACGACGTTGAGGGAGGCGAAACGAAGGTCGTGAGGCGCGAGATGACAGCCATCGTTTGCCGAAATAGTGATGACGAGTGGATCGGTACGTACTTCCTCCCGGCGGGGAAGCAACCGCTGGGAAGGGCTACGCTGCTCGCCGAAGCGAAACGATCGGTAGATGCCGCCGACCGCCGAGCAAGCGGACTTCGACAGTCACAGCTTTCGGCGGATCACGCTGCGGCGGCGCCTGCGGTCCGGCACACCGTGATCGCTTCGGCCATCGATCACGTAACTCGATGCGCGGTTGCTGGCAGGCAGGCCGGGACCCGAAGTAGACCTCGTCCGGCGTTTGTACGTCGAGAGCGCCATGCGGTCGATGGCCGTTGTACCAGCGCATGAAGAACGCGGGCTCCTGCCGCAATCTCTCCCGCCGGAACGGAACCCGAATTCGCCGCGTCCCCTCGCTCTTCATCGTCCGGAAGAACCGCTCGATCACCGAGATGCTCCCATGCTGTCGGACGGCGCCGTAGCGCAGCCGAATCCTACGCGGGCGGCACCACCGCCGAAAGCCCTTGGAAACGAACATCGACTCCTGGTCGCAGATGAGATGCCGCGGGGTCGCCTTCGCCTGGCGGACCGTCCGTCCGAGGAGTGCCCGGAGCGCGACGGAGTCCGGCTTGCGCTCGAACGCGGCGAAGCCCTGAACCCGCCGGGAGAAGTGATCGAGGACGACCGCGATCCAGTAGCAGAAGGGCCATTCCTGAGGCAGAGCGCCAGGCGTCCACGGCACCCAAAACCCGAGGCGTGTGGGGACAGCGGTCAGGTCGATGTGCCAGATCTGGTCGGGACGGGAAGCCGTGACTCGACGCGTGACGGCGGCGGCTTCGAGAGGCTCCGGAAACCCAGGCTCGTCCTTGAGCATGCGACCGACGGTCGTGGGTGCAAGGTGCAGCCCGGCCCGGCAGAGCATCTCGGCGCTCTTCACCTTGCCGAGTTGAGGACAGAGCACCTTCAGCCGACGGACGATATAGCGGACCAGGTCGGGGAACCTGTTGACCGGCTCCGCCGTCCGCAGGAGCGCCCGCGGCCCGCCCTCGTCGATGCGGGCCTTCCAGCTCGCCAGGGTTGTCATCGTCACGTGGAGCCGCCGGGCGGTTTGCCGCGCCGCCCAGCCCCGGGCAGCCCGAAGCTCCATGATTGCCATCCGCTCAAGGGGCGTGTAGTGAGGCCGCCGTGCCGGCGGGATCCGGTCCATCCGGGCGTCCTTGATCCGCATCTCCTCCTGCAGGAGGGCCAGCTCGTGTTCGAGGCGGTTGATCTCGGCCTGGAGGCGGGTGGTTCGGCTCCGCGATCGAGCGGTACGGGCGACCATGGCGGTGAAGGCGTAGTGGCTGAGGGCCAGAATCTGGACAATCGCAGACCTTCTGTGGCGTCGCCAGCCGCGGGGAAGGGGGATTCTGGGCTGCATCGGGGCCTCCGAGGCGTTCCGGTGGTCGCGGTACGCTCGGTGGCGTAACCTAAGAAGATGAAGGAGATCGCGCCAGTGCTGGAGGGGTCAAGAATCGCTGGACCAGTACACCTGCCAAGCCCTGATCCCCGTACCTCGCGGACCTGAAAAGAGCGAACCGCATGTACCAGTCAGTTCACCGATTCGCCGCCATGCTGGCAATGCTCGACCGCTTCTTCGGAGGAATGAAAACCGTGAAACTTCCCCAGCTACGCATCCTCAAATCAGCCATCCTGGCCACAATGTTCGCGCTCATGACCGTTTCGGCCGCGGCCGCGGCTCGAGTCGCAGGACGGGTCGAGGTCGGCGGCGCTCCAATCGTCGGTACAGACGTGACTGCCTGGCTGGCCGGTCCGGGTGCGCCGCAGAAGCTCGCCACAGCCAGGACGAATGATGATGGCGATTTCGACTTGTCGATCAGCGACGGCGATGAAACCGGCGTCTTGTATCTCATCGCCGCGGGCGGCGCGGCAAAGACAGCAGCTCGCAAGGGACCGAACCATGCGATCGCCCTGATGGCCACGTTGGGGACCGAGCTGCCGGAGCGCGTGATCGTCAACGAGCTCACCACGGTCGCCTCGGTGTGGACCGCGGCACAGTTTCTGAATGGCAATGCGCTGAGCGGCAACGCACAGGGACTGCAGATCGCCGCAGGCAACGTGCCGAACCTGGTGAATCTCGAAACAGGCACCCTCGGGCCGGTTATCGTGGACCCCCTGAATGCCTCGCGTACCACGACACTGGCCAGGATGAACACCCTGGGCCTGTTGCTGTCCGGTTGCATCACGGCGATCCCGGACGTTTGCGAGAAGCTCTTCGACGCGGCCACGCCGCCCGGCGGCAAGGCGCCCGCAGATACGTTGCAGGCGGCGCAGAACATCGCCCGCTACCCCTGGCACAATACGGACACGCTTTTCGATTTGCTGGACGAGTTCTATCCCGTCCCTGAAGGCAAGCGCTACCGCGACGTCACGCTGGTGCCTTACCTCTTCTATGCGCCCAGCGCATGGACCCTTTCCCTGGTCTATGGCGGAGGCGGCTTCTATGCGGTGGGCGGCGCCGCCATCGACAGCGACGGTAATTTCTGGACCAACAACAACTGGATGCCCGGTTCCCAGACCACGATCTACCAGCAGTTCGGCGGCGGGAGCGGAAAATTCGCACCCAACGGCAAACCATTGTCGCCGATGATCACCGGCTTCACTGGTGGCGGTCTCGACAGCCCGGGCTGGGGTATTGCCTTTTCGGCCGATGACAAGGTCTGGCTCACCAACCTGATCGGCGAGACGATTTCGGTGCTGGACCGCAAAACCGGCAACCCGCTGTCGCCGGAGGGTGGCTACAATTTCGACGGCAAGCTCGGGCAGATGCAGGGCATCCTCGTCGCCCCGAACGGCGATATCTGGACCGTTGATAACGCCAACAGCCAGATCGTTCACCTGCCGGGGGGAGATCCCTCCAAAGGCCGGATCCTGGGGCGCACCGTGGACGGCAAACCCGTGGAAGGCACCCTGCAGGTCAAAGGGCCCTTCGGCATCGCAATCGACCAGCAG
>JASFRI010000051.1:0-15697 GCA_050115015.1 Acidobacteriota bacterium | reverse complement strand
CCCGGACGTTCCCCGGCCACCCGTAGGCGCGCAGCGCGTCCAGCGACCGCGGATCGACTCTTAGCGGCCCGCGGCCGTAGTGGGCCAGCAGCTCCGAGAGAAAGTGCTCCAGGAGCGGCTCGAGATCTTCGATCCGTTCGCGCAGCGGTGGCACCTCGAGTACCGTCGTCCCGAGAACGCCCCGGAGCGGCTCGGGGAGCGCAGGCGGGGTCGCACCGGGCTCCACCCGGCAGCTGCACAGCACGCGCACCTCGGCGCGAAGCGGTACCTCGGAGCCCACCGGACGGAAGGTACCGGTCTGCAGGAAGCCGGCCAGAGGGCCGGCCGCGGCGCCGGGCATGCGCGGCAGGTCGTTGAGGAAGAGCGTGCCGCCATCGGCCAGCTGCAGCCGCCCGCGGGGGATCTCCTCCGCTTCCCCCAGCCCGGCACCGGCCATGCCGAGCAGCTCCGCGAGAAAGCGCTCCTCGGGAATCCCCGCGCAGTGCACCATCACGAAGGGCTCCTCGCTCCGGGGACCCGCAGCGTGAACGGCCCGCGCGATGAGTTCCTTGCCGGCGCCGGTCTCCCCACGCACGAGGATCGGCTCGGCACCGGCCGCCACCGCCGCCACCTCCCGTCGCAACCGGCGCATCGGCTCGCTCTGGCCGACCAGCTGGCCGGCCCCGGAGATCTCCTGGCGGAGGAGGCGGTTCTGGTCCTCCAGCCGGCGCTGCTTCAGGCCGTTGCGCACCGTGAGCACGACTTTGTCCAGGGACAGGGGCTTCTCCAGGAAGTCGAACGCCCCCATGCGGGTCGCCCGGACGGCGGTCTCGATGGACCCGTGCCCGGAGATCATGATCACCGCCGGCCGGCCCGGGCCGGCGCCTATGGCGTCCAGCACCTCGATCCCGCCCAGGCGGGGAAGCCAGACGTCCAGAAGAACGGCCCCGTACTCGTTCCTGGCGAGGAGCTCCAGCCCCTCCTCTCCGGTGGCCACCGCATCCGCCTCGAGGCCCTCGTCGGAGAGGATCGCCTCGAGGCTGTCGCGGACCCCGTCTTCGTCATCGACGATCAGCACGCGTTCCATCGTCTCCTCGTCGTCCCGGCGGCCTCAAACCGCCTCCGCCGGCAGGTCAATCACGAACTTCGCGCCACGGGGCGCGTTGTCCTCCGCCTGGATCGTGCCGTGGTGATCCGTGAGGATCCGGTTCACGATGGCCAGCCCGAGCCCGGTGCCCCTCTTCTTCGTGGAGAAGTAGGGCAGGAAGAGGCGGTCCCGATCCTCCGCACGGATTCCCGGCCCGTCGTCGGAGACCTCGATCCGCACCGTCCCCGCGTTCGGCAGGAATCTCGTCTCCACGGTGATCGTCCCCTGGCGCTGCATCGCCTCCAGCGAGTTCTCCAGCAGGTTGATGAATACCCGCTTCATCTGCTCCCGGTCGAGCGCGATCTCCGGGGTCGAGGGATCGAACCGCCGTATGAAGCGCACCTCGGCGTGCACATCCTCGTAGAGCGCCATGGCCGCATCGATGACCTGGTGAAGGTCGGTGGGCGCCGCCTGGACCTCGGGCATCCGGGCATAGCGCGAGAACTCGTTGACGAGCATCTTCAACGCGTTCACCTCGTTCACGATGGTCTCCGTGCCCTGGCGCACGACACGGTCCAGGTCCTCGGCGCCCTCCGCGTGCTTCTTGGCGATCCGCTGCGCCGACAGCTGGATCGGCGTCAGGGGGTTCTTGATCTCGTGGGCCATCCGGCGGGCGACCTCGCGCCACGCGGCGATCCGCTGCGCGCGGATGAGGTGCGTCAGGTCCTCGACGACCATCAGCACCCCGGGTCGTCCGCCCCGGGCGTCTTCGAGGGTCGTCAGCGTCACGGCCAGGGAGAAGCTGCGTCCCTCCGTGCCGAAGTGGAACTCCCGGTTCGCGTTCACGCTCCGGGACCCCTTTGCCTCCGCGAGGAAGTCGGAGAGCGGGTCCAGGCCGTGGCTCCGGAACAGGTCCTCGGCCTCCCGG
The DNA here is from genome assembly GCA_050115015.1 of Acidobacteriota bacterium. Classification (GTDB taxonomy): domain Bacteria; phylum Acidobacteriota; class Polarisedimenticolia; order CBDVAL01; family CBDVAL01; genus JASFRI01. The sequence goes on along the minus strand of JASFRI010000051.1, from coordinate 13,703 downwards.
CCCCGCATGTCCCCCACCCGCTCCAGGCGGAGCATGCGGTAGGCGGCGCGGTTCATGGTCGTGATCCGGCCGGCGCCGTCGAAGGAGATCACTCCGGTGGTGATGCTCTCCAGCAAACGCTCGATGTAGTGCCGTCGTTCCTCGAGCGCGGTGTTGGACCGCTGGAGCTCCAGGTTCGACCGCTCGATCTCCCCCCGGCTGTGCTTCAGCTCCTGGACCATCCGGTTGAAGGAGTCAATGAGGATGCCCATCTCGTCCCGGGCCTCGACCTCGATCCGGTGATCGAGGTTCCCGGCGGCGACCTCCCGCGTGCTCTCCGCGAGCGCCTGCACGGGGGCCGTGAACCCTCGCGCCAGGAACAGGCCGACCCACGTGGCCGCGAAGACGATCAGCAGTCCCACCAGGGTGAAGGTGAACTCGTAGACGCGCTTCACGAGGACGCGGCCGACCTTGAGCTGGCGGTAGTTCTCGTTCGCCGCCGTGATGCGGGCCGTGCGCTCGGTCAGATCCTCCGGGAGGAACAGGCCGACCACGACGACCCCCACCACGTCCTGGCTGAGGGAGGAACGGACCGGCGCGACGCTCCGTACCAGGAGCCCGCCGCCGACGCGATCCATCCACTGGAAGGGCTCCCCCTGGAAGGCACCCTGGAGCGAGGTCTCCGGCAACGAGGTGAGCTCCGTCGCCGGGATCCGCGGGTTCATCACGGAGACGGCGTCGCCGTCCGGGCGGAGCACCTCGGCGAAGTCGAGCTGCCGCAGCCGCAGCGCCGTCTCCACCCGGCGACGCAGCAGCTCCGGCTGATCGAGCTCCAGGAGCCTTCCCCGGCGCAGCGTCTCGGCAAGGTCGTCGGCGAAGGCGGCCGCCCGGCTCTTCACGGCGTCGTGCACGCTGTCCACCACGCTCTGGGACATCTGCGTGATCTCGTCCACCGGCGTCGAGAACCACCGATCCACGCTGAGCTGGATGAGGTAGAGCGCGGCGGCGAAGACGACCATCGAGGGCAGCAGGGTCATCCCGACGAACGTGAAGACCATCTTGGTCCGGAACCGGGAGCCCAGAACCCCCCGTCGGCGCTCGACCAGCAGCTTGATCAGGTTCCGGAAGACGACGAACAGCAGAACGAGGACCAGCACCACGTTCAGCATGCTCAGGGAGTAGAGCAGCAACGAACTCGCCAGGAACTGCGGCGACACCTCCTCCGCCCGCTGCAGCAGGAAGGCCAGCGCGGTGAGCACGGCGATGAGCACCACCAGCGCGAGAATGAGGATCCGCTCGGTCCGGACCCGCCGCTCGGTCATCCCGGGTCTCCCGTCCGGCCCGGGACGGGCAGGGGAATCCGCTCCCAGCCGGTCTCCTGGGAATAGGGGAAGAAGAACCCGACGAACCCGGAGGAGAGCCGGCACTTCGCCCGGACGAACAGCGGGCCTTCCGGCAGGTCCGACGGCAGGGCTCCCATGTCCAGCCCTTCGACCCGGGTCATCCAGCGGCGCATCTCCTCCTCCTTCTCCGTCGCGGAGGAGGCCACCACGTCGTCGTCGACCTCACGGGTGAGCCGGTACTGCCGGGTCAGGCTGTCGAAGTCGGCGGTAACCTCGAGCTCGCGGGTCAGGACGCGCGAGCGGATCCACCCTTTCTTGCGGTAGATCTCGACGACGTAGCGGAAGGTGACCGGCAGCCCGCTGCGCAGCTCGTCATCGATCTTCTCGGAGAAGGCGTTCTCGACCCGGAGGGAGACGGTCCAGGACCCGTCGGACTCCGCCGCCTGCAGATCGAGGATGCGCGGATCGTCTCCCTCCCGGGCCGGCAGGAGGGTGGTCGCCCCGAGCAGGGCCAGCAGGACGACGGGGAGCCGCGGCCTCCGCTGCCGCCCCCCCGGAGCGGGCAGCGACGCACACCCTGCTTCGCGGCGAGGCACGGCCTCAGGAGGTGGCGAGCGGATCGGGCACCGGCTCGGGCTCGCGAACCATCCGGCAGACATCGGGGCGGGAGAGCAGATGTCGGACCAGCCGGCCGTGCAGGTCATGTCCGGCGCGGAGCGCCATGACCTGGCCCAGCAGCGGTCGCCCCAGAAGGGCCAGGTCACCCATCAGGTCGAGGATCTTGTGTCGGACGAACTCATCGGGGAAGCGCAGCGTCGCGTTCAGCAGCCGGTTGTCGTCCAGCACCACCGCGTTCGTCAGGGAACCGCCCTGGGCGAGTCCCAGCTCGCGCAGCGCGTCGACCTCCCGCACGAAGGTGAACGTTCGGGCCGGGGCGATCTCCCGCGCGTAGGCCAGCGGGGTCATGCGGAGAGTACGCTCCTGCTGGCCGATGGCCGGGTGGGGGAAGTCGATGCGGTAGCTGACCTCCAGGTCCGCCGCGGGGAGGACGACGATCTCCTTCCCCTGGTCGACCACGTGGACGGGCCGCACCACCTGCAGGTATTCCCGCGGCTCCGCGAGGGTCCGGATGCCGGCATCCGCCAGCAGGTCGAGGAAGGACACGGCGCTGCCGTCCATGATCGGCAGCTCCGGTCCATCCACCTCCGCGAGGAGGTTGTCGACCTCCATCCCGTAGAGGGCGGACAGGAGGTGCTCCACGGTGCTGATGGAGGCGCCCTCGACCTGCAGCCGGGTGGCGAAGTTGCAGGCATCGAGCTGATCCGGCCTCGCGGGGATCACCGCGCGCCCCAGGTCGGTACGAACAAAGCGGACACCGCTGCTCGCGGGAGCCGGGCGCAGGCGGAGGTTCACGTTGGCACCGCTGTGGAGGCCGATGCCCCCACAGGAGACCTCGCGTCGAATGGTGGTCTGCAGCTTCAAGAGGGTCGAGTCCCCGCCGGCCGCCGGTGATCCCGCGGAACCCACCTATTCTAGCACCAACCCGGCCGGGCCGGCGGGTGTGGCCTTTTCTCCACACCGGACCGTGGCACGGGCGCAACGCCCCCGGTGGAAGCGCTGCAAGTGGTTCTGCGGAATTGAGTTGACAGCATCCCGGAGCGTGGTATCATGAGGAACGGTTCTCAGGGACCGTGCCTGCCGCTCTGCTCCCCGATCCGGAAGTCTTCTCCCTTCGCCGGCGCTGCGCTGGCCGGCCGATGAGTCATGCGTCGACGATCCAGAGGCCCCGACCACCCGATCGACCGCCAGGTCGCGCCGCCACCGTCCCACGATTTCCTCACCCGCCGGGGTACCGCCTCCCTCGGTCGCGGGGACTATCGGTCGGCCGCGGCGGTCCTCGAGGAGGCGGTGGGTCTGGTCCCGGAGCGGGCCGACCTCTGGGCCCAGCTCGGAAGGACCTGCCTCGCGCTGGAGCGCTTTTCCCGTGCCGCCGAGTGCTTCGACCGGGCCCTGGCCCTCGATCCCTCGGACCACCATGCGCGGCACGCCCGCGCCCGCGCCCGGCGCCGGCTCGGCAACCGGCAGGGAGCCGTCGATGACCTCGCCGTCCTGCTGGAGCGCTGCGGCGATCGTGGCGATCTCTGGGACGAGCTCGCCCGCTCCCTCGCGGGGATCGGCAGGCTCGCGGACGCGCTGATGGCGCACCGGCGGGTGTGCGAGCTGCGGCCCGGGACCTACCAGGCCTGGTACAACCTGGGCAACGCCCAGGTCGCCGCGGGCCAGGTGGCGGAAGCGCTGTCGTCCTACGAGAGGGCCTGTGACCTGCGGGATGACGTCCCTCACCTGCACTACAACCGGGCGTGGGCTCTCGCCCGGCTCGGGCGGGCGGAGGAGGCCGAGGACGCGTATCGGGCGACCCTCCGATTGCGCCGCGACGATCACCGTGCCTGGTACAACCTGGGGAACCTGCTCCTCGAGTGCGGACGGCCGGCCGAGGCCCGCGCCGCGTTGCGGCGGGCCGCGTCCCTGAAGCGAGACGACCCCGAGATCTGGAACAACCTGGGGAACGCCTGTCTCGACGTGGGGCGTCCGCGGGACGCGGAGCGCTGTTACCGGATGGCCCTGCAGCTCGCCCCGGAGCTCGCCTCTGCATGGAACAACCTCGGCAGCGTCCACGAGGTGCTCGGCAGCGCGGACGCGGCGATCGGCTGTTACGAGCGGGCCGTCGCCCTGGAGCCGCGCAGTGCCACCTACCGCTTCAACCGGTCCGTCGTGCTGGCCCAGACGGGGCGGCTCCGCGACGCGAGGGAAGAGCTGGAACGCGCCGCCCGGGTCGACCCGGGCGTCCTCGAGGCCGCCGCGAAACAGCCCTCGCTGGCGCCGCTCGCCCGGGAGCCCCGGCTGCGGAGGCTGCCCCGCGGCCCCGCGGGGGACGGGCCGGCGGTTCCTTGACGCAGGACGATTCCTGACCAAAAATAGGCTCCGGCACGTTGTGTTCCTCCCGCACCGCGAGCCGGCCACGCACCCGCCGCCGGCCCGTGCTGCTTCTCGCGCCGCCAGCCGGCGGCCCGCGGAGTTCCTGCCATGTCCGAAGGCCAGGCCCCTCGAGAGAAGATCCTGGAGCTCGTGCAAGCCGCCCTCGACCATCGCGCCCATGCGGTCCGGGATCGGATGGAGCGAGGCCTCTCGGATCTGCTCGCGGAGGCGATCGAGCCGCTCCGGGAGCCTCTGAACGGGGAGATCGGGGAGGTGCTCGAGCAGGGAGCGGAGACCGGCGCCGAGGGTCCGGATCTGGCCACCCTCCGGGAGGCCGTCGAGGATCTCGCGACGACCGCGGACCAGATCTCGCTGCTGAACGCGCTGGTGGGAGGCGCGATGCGGTTCGCTTCCAGGACGGCGCTGTTCGTGGTCCGCCAGGGCCAGGCCTGCGGCTGGACGGCGGGCGGCTACCAGGCCGACGGGGCGGTGGGCGACATCCGGCAGACGAGCCTTCCCCTCGACCAGGACTCCCCCGTCGCCGGGGCCGTCCGGGAGGGACGGGTGGTCGTCTCGGAGGGGACGGAGGAGACGCGGCGGGTGTCCATGGCGCTCCAGGCACAGGCACCGGAGTCGTGCGCCGCGTTGCCCCTCACCTCGGGGGGGCGCGTGGTCGGCGTCCTCTACGCCGATGCGGGCGAGGGGGACGGTACCGGCCCCCTGGACCTCGACGCCCTGCAGATCCTGGTCCACGTCGCCACCGCCCGGCTGGCGGGGATGCGGGGAGCGGGGCGGCCCGCCGCACCGGCGAGCCCGGCACCCGTGGAGCGCCGGCCCTCCCAGGCCTGGGCGCCGCCCCGTGTGGAGCAGGCGAGCATGGACCTCGGCGGGGCCGAGGCCGAAGCCGCCGCCGGGGCCGGGGCGGCGGTGGAGGCCGCCTCGGAGCCCGCGGCGGAGGCGGCACCGGTGCCCGCGGGAGATGCCCACGAGGAGGCCCGCCGGTTCGCGAGGCTCCTGGTGAGCGAGATCCTGCTCTACAACGAGGCCCGGGTCGAGGAGGGCCGCCGCAACTCGGACCTGTACTCGCGACTGCACGAGGATCTCGAGCGCAGCGAGCAGATGTACCGGCAGCGGGCCGCCGCGGACGTGGTCGAGAACACCGACTACTTCCATGAGGAGGTCCTGCGGACCCTTGCCAACGGCGACCCGTCGCTCCTCGGATCCCGCTGAATTCCATCCGTCGCTGAAGAAAAAGCTTGCCGATCCAGCATTTGATGCTATAATCCCATCAGGTTCGGTCTTCCGGGGGGAAGCGAGGCGTGCACGGCCGCACCTCTCCGGTCGATCCCTGGCTCCTTCGTCTGCAAGGAGGCTGGCAATGGCCGCTGGGAGAGTGCATCCACGGGGCTTCCATCTCCCGGGGACGTGCGCCCTGGCGCTGCTGCTGTCCCTGGTCGCCCCGGCGACGTGGGGGGGGCCCCTGGACGAGTGGGTCCAGGTGCGGGAGCTGGTCCTGCGGGGGGATTTCGACCACGCCCTGGAGCTCGCGGACCGGCTGGCGGTCGCCAGCGACCTGTTCGACGACCTTCCGGACCAGGTCCGGGCGGAGCGGGACCTCTCCCTCGGGGACCGGGGGGCGGCGCTCAGCCTGTTCCGGCGCGTGACGCCCGCCGACGGATGCCTGGTCGCCCACCTGCCGACTTACTGGAACTCCTGCGAGCGCATGGCCACCCTCTACCAGGGGGTCGGCGACCGCCGCGGCCAGCTGGAGATGCTGCGACGGATGTCCTTCGGCGCCGGAGTGCGCCAGGGCAGCTCGGCGCCGGAGGCCTACCTGAGCCTCGCGGAGGCGTACGAGCAGATCGGCGAGGCCGGCCGGGCGGTGGACTACTACCGCACGGTGGTGCACGTGTTCGACGACCGCCGCAGCCGTCGCCGCTCCGAGGAAGCCCTCGATCGCCAGGGAACCGCCGAGGGGGACCCGGATGAGGTGATCCTGCTCGATGCGCTGTCAACGGACCGTCTGCTGCGCCGGGCCGGCCGGCTCGGCCTGTACCGGCTCACCGACACCTCCGCGGCATTCGAGTCCCTCCTCCAGACGGCAGCCGACCCCGGCCTGCGGGATGCCGCGCTGGACGCGCTGGTGGCCCTGCCGGTATCCGACCTGGAGGCGCGGCTGCGCGACCGGCTGCACGCGCCGGAGGCGGGGCTCCAGGGGCTGGCCCAGGACGCGCTGGAACGGCTCAGCGGCCTGGTCTATCCGTTCGTCGATGCCGCCGGGGATCTGCACGGGGCCTTCGACGACGCCTCCCCCTTCACCGGCGTCTGGGGAGCCCCCTTCCTCCTGGAACGACTGGAGGATCCCTACGAGTCCGAGGCGGCGCGGTTGATGGCCCTGGATGCACTGGGGGCGGCCGGCGATCTGCGCGGTCTGGAGGCGATCCTGCAGCACGCGCTGAGCCCCCGCAGCGCCTGGAGGGCGCACGCGCTGCATGCGCTGCGGAGCTACGGTGGCGATCGCGTCGAGCGGATCGTGGTGGGGCGCCTCGAGGACCCGGACCCGCTGGTACGGCTGCTGGCCGCGATCGCGGTGAGCCGGAGGGATCTCCCGGAGGCCGTCGACCGGCTCGCGGAGACGCTCGTCCGGGAGGAGGATCCGCTCACGGCGGCGGCGCTCGCGGAGGCCATCAGCGCCCGGGGGACGGACGAGGCGGTCGCGGCGCTCGCGGACCTGGCGCCACGGCTGGGCCCCCTGGCCGCGGAGAAGGCGGGCGAAGGGCTGCAGCGCCTCGGGGACCCCCGGGGTGCCGGGCTGCTCCTCGCGGCGGCCCGGCGGGAGGGTCCGCAGGCCGTCTGGGCCCGGCGCGCCCTCGAGGGGGCCGCGGACGGCCTGGACGCCGTCATCGCCACGCCGATCCTGGACGCGGTCCTGCGACCGGAACCGCCGCGGCTTCCCGCGGAGATGCCGGGCCCGGACGCCGCCACCGGGGAGATCTTCGCCGCCTCCCTGCGCGGCATCCCCCCGCCGCCGGATCGCGCCGCCCTGCTGCTGGAGAGCACGCGCTGGAGCGAGTACCGCGGGGCGGCGGTCGCCCTGGCGAACACCGGCATCCGGACACACCTCAACGTGATCCGGCGCCGGGCCCGCACCGTCACCTACGGCGCCCTGGGGGAAGAGCGCGTGCAGTACGATCCGGAGCTGCTGGAGGTGCTCGGCCTGCTGCAGGACGACGCTGCGGCGCCGATCCTGCGGGAGGCGCTCGCGGCCCGCGCCGGCCGGAGCGCCGCCCGGGCCGCCGCGGCCCGCTCACTGGGTCGCCTGGGAGACACCGAGGCCGTCCCGCTGTTGCTCTCGGTGTTCACGGAGTCGACGAATCCGGACCGGCTCCGGGGCGCCGCGGCGTGGAGCCTGTCGCGCATCGCCGGCCCCGAGATCGGACCCGTCGTGCTCGGCGGGCTCGAGTCCCCGGACCCGGACACCCGGCGCTGGACGCTCCTGCTGCTGGCGGACACCGGCGCGGCGCTGGGCAGTAGCGCCGCCGACCGGCTGGCGGAGGTGGATCCGGACCCGGACGTGCGGCAGCTGGCCCGCCTGGTCTCCGAGGAGATGCCGCCGGGCCGCGACTGAGGCTCCGCCCTGAACAGAGGGGGCATGGGGTATCGCGTCGTCACGGTGCCTCGCAGCCGGCACCACGGCGCTCGCAACGCGGGGCGCGGAGTTCTTCAGCGGCCTGTTAATCCCGGATCCAGGTGGACAGGCTCTCCCGGCTGGGCAGGCGCCCGTAGCGACCCATCTGCTGGCTGGCGTTCCCCTTCGTCCGGGTCACCTCGATGGATTCGACCCGGAACCCCTGGCGCTCCGCCATGTCGGCGAGGATCAGATCCACCGGGATCGGCTCCCCGCCGAACCGTACGTTGCCCACCAGCAGCGCCACCCGACCACCGGACCTGCAGACGCGCGCGAGCTCCCGGACCACGAGGTGCATGTCCTCGAAGTACGCATGGATCATGCGCGGGATGTTCGGGTTGTTCAGGGTCCGGTGGCGCAGGGAGCCCAGGACCTCGGGGACCGCGCCGTCCCGGACGTGGGCGGTCGCCGCGGGCCGGGCCTCGATATGCCCCCGCAGCAGCCGGTGGCGCAGGTCCCGCAGTTCGTCGAAGGAGGCGACGAACTCCAGGGCGAGCTCGAGGCTATAGATGCGCGCGTAGTCGTAGCGGTTGAGGTAGGGAGGCGACGTGACCACCAGGTCCACGGAGCCGTCCCGAAGGGGGAGCCGGCGCGCGTCGGCCGGGAGGATGCGGGCGCCCCCCCGGGACGGGCGGGCGGCGCGGACCGCTGCCAGGTCCGCCGCCATATCCGCGGCCCTCCTGCGGACGACCTCGATCGGCGCCTCGATCCGGGGACGGGGCCGGACGCGGACGCAGAGTCCGTCCTTCCGGGTGTGGCTCAGCTCCTCGAGGGACGCCAGGAGGGCAAGGCGGAGGAGCGGTCGCACGCCGGCGTCGGGGAGGCGCCCGATCCGGTCCCGGAGATCGAGGATCGCCCGCAGCACCGGCAGGTCGAAGGCCCGGCGGACGAGCGGGATGTCGGCGAAGCGGGCGGCGGGCCTCGTACCCCCGTCGCCAGCGCGAAGCGCGTCCGAGGCCCGGAGAAGCCGCTCGGGATCGACCCCTTCCACCGCCGCGACCTTCACCCGGGACACGAAGGCCGCCAGCGGCAGCAGGTCCGTCCCGATGCCGCGGTGCCCGCGCAGCCGCGCGGCCAGCGGCGTCGTCCCCACGCCGCAGAAGGGGTCCAGGACGGTACTGCAAGGCGACAGGTCCGCCTGCTCCACGGCGCGATCGACCAGGCCGCGGCTGAACCCCTCCTTGTAGGGAAACCACCGGTGCACGGGCTCGTCGCGGTTGCCGGCAAAGGAGGCCAGCCAGCGGAGCTCGGTCGAGGTCCGCAGACGGGCCTCGTAGCGGTCCCGCAGGGCATCCCGCTGTGCCCTGGATGCCGCGGCCGCCACACCCTCCGGGGTCGGATCGCTCATGCCGCGCGCTCCTCGTCCGGTGTCTCCCCCTTGCGACGGCGCCGGAGCCGCCGCAGGCGGTCCCGGAGCGCGTGCAGCCAGCGCCTCGCCCAGGGAAGCTCGGTGGCGAGCACCGCCAGTCCCGCGAGGATCAGCGCGATCCCCTGCAGGAACGGGAGGACGAGCCCCACCACCCCCAGGACGAGCAGGATCGACCCCGCGGTGATCCGCACGACGCGCCAGATACGGCGGCGGACCTCGCGGGAGATCACGGGACGAGCGCCTCCGGGTCGAGGAGCCCCTCGTAGACCCGCCGGGCATCGCCGGCCAGCTCCAGGTCGCCGTACCCGTCCGCGGACGGCGTCGCCCGGACGGACAGGACGACGCCGGAGCGGGTGTGGCAGGACACCGCCGAGGTCGACCAGCCCGACGCCAGGGCCATCACGCCGGCGGCGACACAGCCGGTGCCGCAGGACAGGGTCTCCGCCTCGACGCCGCGCTCGTAGGTCCGGATGTCCAGGCCCCCGTCCGCCCGCCGCGCCACGAACGAGACGTTGACCCCGGCGTCCCGGAACGGCTCGGCACGGCGGATGGCCGCGCCCCGGGCGGCGACGTCCACGTCCTCCACCCGTGGGACGCGGACCAGGAAGTGGGGAACGCCGACCTGCACCAGGTAGCCCTGCACCCGGTCCTCGCCCACCGTCACCCCCCGGAGCACCGGGGGATCGACCCGCAGCGGGAACCGCAGGCGCACGCCTCCCCCGGGGAGGGAGGTTGCCCGCACCGGTCCGGCATCGGTCTCGATCACCGTCGGACTCGCACCCAGGTCGCGATCCCACGCCCACCGGGCGGCACAGCGGGTGCCGTTGCCGCAGAGCGCCGAGCGACCACCGTCCGCGTTGCGGTGGATGAGCCGCAGGACACCCCCTTCATCGAACTTGACCACGAGCACGCCGTCGGCGCCGACGGAGCTGCCGCGCCGGCAGGCCAGACGGGCGAACGCCTCCGGGTCCCGGATCGTGGCCGCCTCCGACGCATCGATCACGATGAAGTCGTTCCCTCCGCCGCTCATCTTCGTGAACCGCAGAGGGGTGCCGGACGCCGTCATCGAGAACCCTCGTCCGCAGGACCTGCGGTCTCCGTGACCGGCTCCGACGCCGCACCCTCGTTGGGCGGCCGGGCGCCGTCCAGCGCCGTGATCCGGTAGCGGTAGGTGGTCGCCGGGACGACCTCCCGGTCCAGGAACGAGGGATCGTCCGCGGGCACCTCCGCGATGGGCACGAACTCTCCCTCCGCCACCGCCCGGTAGACGCGGAACGCGGCCATGTCCGGGTCTCCCGGGGGGAACCAGAACAGCCGTATGCCCCCGGGCTCCGCCACCGCCCGCAGCGACGCCGGAGCTCCAGGGGCGGTCCGGTCCTGGAAGACCTGCGCCGCGGAACGGACCCCCGCGCTCTCCCGCGCGGGCTGGACGCCCCGGACGACGGACCGCACCTCGTACTCGTACGTCCGGCCGACGACCACCGCCGCGTCGATGAAGGCGGGCGTCTCCAGGGGTGCGGCGTTCCGGGGCGCCCCCCATCCGCGGTCCCGGGGGGTTCGCCGGTACACGTTGAACCCGAGCGCCTCGGAGAACCCTCCCGCCGGCGTCCAGGTCAGCGCGATCCCGGAGGGGGTGGCGTGGACCGTCAGCCCGAGGGGATCCGGCGGCGCGACGGCGCGGGGAACGCTGATCGCCGTCGAGGGGTCGGAGGCGCGGCCGGACGGATCGATCAGGAGGAGCGAGACCACCACCCGATCCCCCGGCAACCCCTCGAACAGCTCGGCCATCGGGAGGTGCACCGTGGCGACGGCCCCCGGCGTGGTGTCGAGGTCGGCGGCGGCGATCTGCCGCAGGGCGCGGGGTCTGCCGCCGGGCACCGCCCGGAGGACCCGGGCGTCCGGCATGTCCTCGAGGGGCATTCCGTCGGTCCGCCGGTCCGGGATCCGGAACGAGATCTCCAACGTATCTCCCCGCTGCGCCGCGGCCGTCGACGCCGGCGGCAGCGGACGATGGCCCAGCGGCGGCAGGGGCGGAGCCTTCTTGCCGCATCCGCCCGCCAGCCCCCCTGCCAGCAGGAGCACGAGCCAGGGCCCCGCCGCAGGTCGACCGCAGGCGGAGCGGATCAAAGGACGGAACGGCTCAGATCGTGATCTTCGACGATGTCCCGCAGCCGCTCGTCCACGTAGGCCCGGTTCACGACGGGGCTCCGGTCCTCCGCCTCGACACCGTCGAAGAGGATCTGCTCCAGAAGGTGCTCCATCAGGGTGTGCAGCCTCCGGGCGCCGATGTTGTCCGTCTCGTCGTTGACCTTCTGCGCGTAGCCGGCGATGGCGTCGACGCCGTCGGGGGCGAACGTCAGACGGATGCCCTCGGTCTCCATCAGCGCGGCGTACTGCTTCGTGAGGGCACAGCGCGGTTCCTGGAGGATGCGGGCAAACTCCGCCTTCCCCAGCGGATCGAGCTCGACGCGGATCGGGAAGCGGCCCTGAAGCTCCGGGATCAGGTCCGAGGGCTTCGAGACGTGGAACGCGCCGGAAGCGATGAACAGGATGTGATCCGTCCGGACGGGGCCGTGCTTCGTGTTGACCAATGTCCCCTCCACGATCGGCAACAGGTCCCGCTGCACGCCCTCCCGGCTGACGTCCGGCCCATGACCGCCGGATTCGCGGCCCGAGATCTTGTCGATCTCGTCCAGGAAGACGATCCCCGAGCCCTCGACCCGCGCCACCGCGTCCCGGGAGACCTGCTCGGAGTCGATGAGCTTCTCCTCCTCCTCCTTCTGGAGATGCTCCCGGGCCTCCGCAACGGTCATCCGCCGCTTGCGGGAACGTCCGCCCCCGAAGAGGCCCGGCAGGGAGTCCTTCAGGTTGACGTTCATCTCCTCCATGCCCTGCCCGCCCCAGATGCGAAACACCGGCATGCCGCCGCCATCGTGCACCTCCACCTCCACGACGCGTTCCTCCAGCTCGCCGGCATCGAGCCGGTCGCGTAGCTTCTCCCGGGTGCGGAGGTGGGAGGCCCGGTCCTCGGAATCTCCCGCGCCGCCCGGGGCCGGCGGCGGGGGAAGGAGGAGCTGCAGCAGCCGATCGCGTACGTTCCGGCGCGCACGGCCGGCCACTTCCGCGGCCTTCTCCCGCCGCACGAGCTCCACCGCCATCTCGGTCAGGTCACGGACGATCGACTCCACGTCACGTCCGACGTAGCCGACCTCGGTGAACTTGGATGCCTCGACCTTGAGAAAGGGCGACCCGGCCATGCGGGCCAGTCGCCGGGCGATCTCCGTCTTGCCGACCCCGGTCGGGCCGATCATGATGATGTTCTTGGGCATCACCTCTTGCGCCAGCTCGGGGTGTTCCCGGAGGAGCCGTTGCCGGCGGACCCGGTTCCGGAGCGCGATGGCGACCGCGCGCTTGGCCCGGGACTGGCCCACCACGTGCGCGTCCAGCTCCGCGACGATCTGCCGGGGGGACATCCGATCGAAGTCCACGCCCTGTGCCGGCTCCGACATGGACTCGGGGAGTTGGATCACCACGCTCATTCCTCCTCGGCTTCCGTCGTCTCGATCTCCTCGACGACGATCCGCTCGTTCGTATACACGTCGATCCCCGCCGCGATCCGGAGCGCCTCCTCGGCAACGCGCCCGGCGTCGAGCTCCGTGTGCCGGACCAGCGCCCTCCCCGCCGCCAGCGCCATCGGACCGCCGGAGCCGACCGCCAGCAGCCCGTCGTCCGATTCGATGAGGTCCCCGGTCCCGGACAGCAGCAGCGAGTGACGCGCGTCCGCCACGATCAACAACGCCTCCAAGCGGCGCAGCACCCGGTCGGTCCTCCAGTCCTTCACCAGTTCCACCGCCGCGCGCATGAGGTTCCCCTGGTGCTCCTCGAGGCGCGACTCGAACCGGGTCAGCAGCGAGAACCCGTCGGCGGCGGACCCGGCGAATCCGGAGATGACGGTCCCGCCGTGCAGCCGGCGCACCTTGCGGGCCCCGTGCTTCATGATCTGCTGGCCCAGGCTGACCTGCCCGTCGCCGGCGATGGCCACCGTCCCTCGATGGCGCACGCACAGAATGGTCGTGCCCGTCGTCCTCATGAAACCACCCGGGAGTGCGCCGGCCCTCGGCGCGAGAACCAAAAACCCTTGCAAATCAACCAATTGACCCGAACCCTCATCGTACCATCGCGAGGATCCGGGTGTCAATCACGCCGCGGACCGACATGGCCAGGGCTCCTCGCCTCCCTGTATACTGCCGTCGTGCCTTTCCCGGAGGAACCGTGACCCTTCCGAGTCCACGCGTCCGAGACGCCCGCTGCATCGCCGCCCTCGCCACCGCACTGACGCTCGCCGGAC
>JASFRI010000050.1:0-15753 GCA_050115015.1 Acidobacteriota bacterium | reverse complement strand
CGTCGAGGCGCAGCCAGGCCTCCAGGGTCAGGTCCCCGGTGATCCCCAGGCTCGCGTCTGCGCCCACGTCCACCCAGGCGCTGCCGCCGAAGTAACGCGCCGCTCCCAGAGGTCCCGAATCCGCGCTGGAGCCGTTGTCGGTGCCGTGGTTCCCGAAAGGCCCGGAGTCCTGCAGGTCGCCTCGCAGATGCCACACACCGGCGAAGCCGTCGCTCCACACCGCGGCGGCGTCCGCGGCCTCCAGGGCGCCTTCATTGCCGTAGTAGAGCCAGATGAAATCGGCGGCCGGGCCCGGGTCGATCTGCGGCACCCGGACCCACACCCTGGAGATCCCGCCCTCGACCCACTCATCGATCTCGTGGGGCAGCTCGGTGACCGCGTCCGCATCCACGAAGCGGAGGTCCGAACCGCCGGGCTGTGCCCGCGTGTAGTCGAAGTTCGAGGGTGAGAGGGTCACCAGCACCGGGAAGTCGATCAGCGCCTCCCCCTGGCCGCTGTTGTCGAGGTCGATCCGCTGCCGGACCCGCCAGGGAGCACTCCACCAGTCCGATGCGATCCCGGCGTACTCGTAGGTCGCGGTGTAGCTGGACGGCAAGTCCGGCGCGACGATCGTGTGGGCCGCGGCACCCCCATCGGACCAGCCGACCAGGTCCCAGCTCCCGCCCTGGAAGTCCTGGGGCGAGACGGCCACGACCGGGTTCGAGGCCCCGACGATCGACTGTCGATCGAAGGGGGCCGGCGCGGCGGCGCCCGTGACGAGGAGGCTCAGCCCCGGGGGCACCGTCTCGAAGGAGAGCGTCACCGCCTCCGGGGCGAGGACTCTACGCGTCTCGCCCGTCAGGGCGCCCCCGCCGCCGCCGGGAAAGCCGGAATCGGTGGCGGTCAGCACCAGCTCCAGCTCCGAGCGCCACTCGTGGTCCGGCGCGGTGAAGTCGCCCATCGCCACACCGTCATGGGACTCCAGGGGATGGGCGTGGCACTCGGTGGTGCCCTCGGGACAGTGGTGGAGGAGGATCTCCCAGTGCAGGGCGGCGGGGGGGAGCGTGCCGTCCTCGGCGTCCATGGCCTCCCCCGCGAAGGGGATCAGGTCGCCCACCCTCCAGAGGTAGGTGTCCGGCGGGTCGAGAAGCGCCGGCACTGGAGCGGTGTTCCCCGCGGTGATGAGGAGGGTGGTCTCGTCGGACTCCCCCTCGTCGTCCGTGACCCGCAGGCCCACGAGGTACTGGCCCTGCGCGCTGTAGTTCCAGGCCGGGTCGGCCAGCGTCGAGTCGTCGAACTGGCCATCCCCGTCCAGGTCCCAGGCGTAGGCCAGCGTGGTCTCCGGGTCCGGGTCGGACGAGGACGAGCCATCGAACTGCACGTCCAGGGGAAGCGGGCCGTCCGTCCGGTCCGCCTCGATCACCGCCACCGGCGGTTCGTTGGTGCTGAAGTAGTTGACCCGGAGGACGCGCCCGCCGTCCAGGTCCACGTAGTAGATCAGCCCGTCGGGCCCCATCTCCACATCCACCGGGTTGGCGGCGGCGTCGATGAACCCCGTCACCGTCGATGGATCCGGCAGTCCGCTCCCGTCGGGAAACATGACCCAGAGGCAGTCCCGGGAGTAGTCCCCGAAGAACAGCGCGCCGGCGTACGCGGCCGGGTAGGCGTTCCCCTCCTGGAAGGCCAGGCCCGCGATGGAGGAGCTGCCGGTCTTGCTGCACTGGATCGGAGCCGTCCCCGGCGCGACCGTGCTGCTGTGCGGGTAGGCGAGGAACGGCGCCGTCACCGCCGACGCTCCCGCCGCGTAGAGGCTCTCGCACAGGTCCAGGTTGTTCCCGTCGTACTGCCCCTGCCTCCCTGCCCCCTCGTAGCAGGGCCAGCCGAAGTTCTCCACCACCGCATCCTCGGAGTCGGCGATCCGGTTGATCTCCTCCCAGTTGTTCCAGCCGACGTCGCCGATCCAGACCTCGTGGGTCCCCGGCCGGACGGTCATCCGGAAAGGATTCCGCAGGCCGTGGGCGATGATGAGATCGTCCTCCGGATCGCCTCCCCACAGGGGGTTCGTCATGGGGGCGAGGCCGGTGTCCGGGTCGATGCGCAGCACCGAACCGTCCAGGCTCACGGGGTCCCCGGGGGAGCGGATGTCCTGGCTGCGCAGGGCACCCCCCTCCGCGGTCGGCGTCGTCTGGGTGCCGCCGCGGCCCGTGGGCGGGTCGTCACAGGGGTTTCTCGGGGTCGGGCTCCCGGTCCCCCCGCCCCCCTGGCCGTAGTCGGCCCAGTTGAAGCTCGCGCCGTCCCCGGCGCTCAGGTAGAGGACGCGCTCGTGGTCGTCGAACACGAGGTCGCCGAGGGAGTGGGAGGGGTACTGCTGGCACCAGCGGTTCTCGATGAGGACGCTCTCCGACCCGACGAGGGTGTTTCCCGGACCGACCTCGAGGCGGGAGACGCGGCCGTTCACCACGCAGCCGTCGCCGGTCGCCCCGGGCGGGGTCGGGCAGCTGTCCGGCCAGAGCGGCATGGCCAGGCTCGGGTCGAGGGGATCGAAGTTGTACGTGTACAGGACGTAGACATAGGGGCTGGCCGGGAAGTTTGGGTCCACCGCCAGGCCCAGAAGGCCACGGTCCCAGAAGTCGTGGACCTGGACCCGCAGGTCGGCGAGGACGTCCGGGGCGGGATCCGACAACCCGTCGAACACCTTGACAAGCCCGGACTTCTCCGCGACGAAGATGCGTCCGTCCGGGGCGAACTCGACGTTCGTCGGCGCCGTCAGGCCCGTGAAGACGACCTCCTCCTGGAAACCCTCCGGCAGGGTCGCCGCCGGAACGCGAGCCACGGCCGCGGCCAGCAGGAGGAGGAGCGGAAGGATGCGTGCACGCACGGCGGTCCTTGGGATCATCGTCCCTCCAGGAAGTTTCGGGATTGGCGATCAATATAACGCGAAACCCCCGCCATGGCGAGGTTTTTCCGCGAGGTGCTCCGGACGCCCGGGTGGGTCAGCGACGCTCGTCGATGGTCCGGAGGATCGCCAGGAAGCGGGGGTGCTGCCGCACCGGGTCGAAATCGCTGTCGTTCTCCAGCCAGGCCCGGTGGTTGTACCCCGCCCGGACGGCCCGCTCGAGATGGTCCAGAGCCTCGTCGGTCCGTCCGATCGTGGCGTAGATGCACGCGACGTTGTACAGGAGGCCGGTCTCGTGCGGGGCGATGGTCACCGCGCGGTCGACCATCTCGAGCCCCCGGTCGTGCTGTCCGACCTCCACCAGGGCACCGCCGCACAGATAGAGGGCGCGAACGTCCTCGGGGTTCAGCTCCAGGTGGCGCTCGGCCTTCTCGATCCCCTGGCGGAACGCCTCCGCGGCCGCGTCCTCGCGATCCAGGCTCCGGTAGACCTGCGGCAGCAGCAGCGGCGCCTGGTAGTCTTCCGGACGCACCGCGATCGCCTTCTCGTAGAGGCTGGCCGCCTTGGCGAAGCGGCCCTGCGCCACGCTCGCCCGGGCGTAGAAGTAGTAGGCTTCGTAGAGCTTGGGGTTGAGCTGGATGGCCCGCTCGAAATGCTCCCCCGCCTCCTCGTGGGCCTGCCCCAGCGACAGCACCATGCCGCGCGACGCGTGCGCCTCGGCGAGGTCCGGATCCAGCTCCAGCGCCTTGCGGCTCGCCTCGTCGGCGAGCATCCGCTCGCGCTCGCTGCTCCCGGAGTACATGAACAGGAACGACCAGCAGTCCGCGATGGCGGCATAGGCCAGCGCGTAGGTCGGGTCGAGCTTGATGGCGCGCTCGAACATCTGCCGGGACAGGTCCCAGTTCTTGCGATCGAACTCGTAGAAGTACTTGCGGCCACGGAGGTAGAAGTCGTAGGCCTCCACGTCCCGGGTGGCCACGTTCTGGATCGCACGCCGCTCCTTCGGACTGAGGGTCACCTCCAGGGCGCGCACGATGCTCTCGGCGATCTCGTCCTGGATCGCGAAGATGTCCTCCATCTTCCGGTCGTAGCGCTCCGACCACAGGCGGTAGCCGTCCCGCACGTTCACGAGCTGCGCCGTGATGCGTAGCTGGTTTCCCGCCTTGCGGACGCTCCCCTCCACCACCTTGTCCACGTTCAGGCGATCGCCGATCTCCCGGATGTCGTGGCTCGCGCCCTTGAACTGGAACGCCGAGGTGCGCGAGGCGACCCGCAGGTTCTGGATCCGACCCAGGCCGTTGATCAGCTCCTCGGCGATCCCCTCGCAGAAGTACTCCTGCTCGGGGTCCGGGCTCATGTTCGCGAACGGGAGCACCGCGATGGAGTTCGTGTCCCGTTGCTGCGAGGCCGCGACCTCCTCCTTCAGACCCTTCAGTTCGTTGAGGAGGTCCCGCGGCGTCTGGTAGCGCTCGCCGGGGTCCTTCGCGAGGCACCGGCGGACGATCCGTCCCAGGTGGTTCGGGAGGCCGACGCGCAGTTCCGATACCGACCGCGGTGTGTCCCGGAGGATGGCGGAGATGAGGTCCGCGGACGTGTCCCCCTGGAACGGGCGCTTTCCCGTGAGGAGCTGGTGGAAGATGATCCCCGTCGAGAAGATATCCGAACGGTGGTCCACCGGCCGCCCCTGGAGCTGCTCCGGGGACATGTAGGGCACGGTGCCGAGTACGGTCCCCGCCTGGGTGAGGGCCTCCGTCTGGATCCCGGTCGTGTCGGAGGGCCCGTGGCTCTCCTGCAGCTTCGCCAGCCCGAAGTCGAGGACCTTCACCCGGCCGTCGTCGGTGACCATGATGTTCGCCGGCTTCAGATCCCGGTGGGTGATCCCCTTCTCGTGGGCGGCGCACAGCGCCTCCACCAGCGGACGGGCGAGGTCGAGGAACTCCTGCAGGCCCAGGCCGCCGGGAGCGATCTTCCGGTCCAGGCTCGCCCCGTCGACCCGCTCCATCGTGAGGAACCGCATCCCGTCCGCCTCCTCGACGGAGTAGATGGTCACGATGTTCGGGTGGTTGAGGGCCGCGATGGCCCGGGCCTCGCGCTCGAACCGTTGCAGCCCCATGGGGTCCTGAGCCATCTCCGCAGGCAGGATCTTGAGGGCCACCTCGCGGTCCAGGTTCGTGTCCTGGGCCAGGTACACCTCCCCCATGCCTCCGGAGCCCAGCTTGTCGAGGATCTTGTAGTGGCGGATCTGCCGGCCGATCAGGTCGTTTGCGGCGCTCAAATCGCCCTCCCGGGTCCTTGGATTCCGACGCCGGAGGATACGGCAACCGGGTCGGTGGATCAACTGCGGGAGCGCGACCGCCGCCGCGAACCCACCATCCGACAGGTCGCCGCGGCGATCAGGGTTCGTAGGCCAGGTTCGGCGCCAGCCAGCGTTCGACCTCGGCGACGTCCATCCCCTTGCGCCGGGCGTAGTCCTCGACCTGGTCCCGGCCGATCTTCCCCACGGCGAAGTAGCGGGAGTCGGGGTGGCCGAGGTAGAGCCCCGAGACCGACGCCGCGGGGATCATCGCACAGCTCTCCGTCAGGCGGATGCCGGCCGCGTCCTCCGCCCCCAGGAGCCGGAAGAGGGTGCGCTTCTCGGTGTGGTCCGGGCAGGCGGGATAGCCCGGTGCCGGTCGGATGCCGCGATAGGCCTCGCGGACCAGGTCCTCGACGGAGAGGTCCTCCGTCGCCCCGTAGCCCCAGTCGCGGCGGGCGCGCTGGTGCAGCAGCTCGGCGAAGGCCTCGGCGAGGCGGTCGGCGAGCGCCTTGAGCAGGATCGCGCTGTAGTCGTCGTGGTCCTTCTCGAACCGGGCCGTTGCCTCGCCGACGCCGACGCCGGCGGTCACGGCGAAGCCGCCCACGTAGTCCGCGACGCCGCGCGGCGCGACGAAGTCCGCCAGCGACAGCAGCGGGCCTCCCCCGGGCTTCGGCGTCTGCTGCCGCAGCGTGTGGAAGGTCGCCAGCACCCGTTCCCGCTCGTCGTCCTCGTAGACCCGGACGTCGTCGCCGTCGCGGTTCGCGGGGAAGAACCCGTGGACGCCGTTCGCCGTCAGCCACTCCTCCCGGAGGATACGCTCGAGCATCTTCTGGGCATGCTCGAACAGCTCCCGAGCCGTCTCTCCCGCCTCCGGATCGTCCAGGATCTTGGGGTACGAGCCCCGCAGCTCCCAGACGTGGAAGAAGGGCGTCCAGTCGATGTAGGAGACGAGCTCCGCGAGGGGGAACCGGGGCAGCTCCCGGACCCCCAGGAAGGACGGCCGGCAGACCGCCTCCCAGCCGAGGTCCGGACCCGCCTCCCGCGCCCGATCGTAGGGGATCAGCTCCGGCGCGCGGCGTCCCTCGAAGCGGGCCCGGAGGGCCTCCTGCTCCGCACGGGTCCGCTCCTCGAGCCCCGCCCGGCCGTCGCCGCCGGTGAGGGCGCCGAGGACCCCGGCGGCCCGCGAGGCGTCCGTCACGTGGAGCGTCAGGGCACCGTATCGCGGCGCGATCTTCACCGCGGTGTGCTTCGAGCTGGTGGTCGCACCGCCGATGAGAAGGGGAACCCGGAACCCCTCGCGCTCCATCTCCGCGGCCACGTGCACCATCTCGTCCAGCGACGGCGTGATCAGCCCGCTGAGGCCGATGAAGTCCGCATTCTCCGAGCGGGCGGTGGCGAGGATCTTCTCCGCGGGGACCATCACGCCCAGGTCGACGATGTCGTAGTTGTTGCAGGCGAGGACCACCCCGACGATGTTCTTGCCGATGTCGTGCACGTCCCCCTTCACCGTCGCCATCACGATCCGCGCCTTCGGGGTTCCGCCGCCGCCCTCGCGCTCGGCCTCCATGAGCGGCTCCAGGACCGCCACCGCCTTCTTCATGACCCGCGCGCTCTTGACCACCTGGGGCAGGAACATCTTCCCGGCGCCGAACAGGTCGCCGACGACGTTCATGCCGTCCATGAGCGGCCCCTCGATGATCGACAGCGGGCTCGGATAGGACTCCAGCGCCTCCCGGACGTCCGCCTCGATGTGATCCGTGATGCCGTGCAGCAGGGCGTGGGTCAGCCGCTTCTCCAGCGGCTCCCGCCGCCAGGCATCGTCCACCCGGCGGGCCTTCCCCTTCCCCTGAACGGTGCCGGCGAACTCCACCAGCCGCTCGGTGGCGTCCGGCCGGCGGTTCAGGATCACGTCCTCCACGTGCTCCAGCAGCTCTTTCGGGATCTCCTCGTACACCTCGAGCTGACCGGCGTTGACGATCCCCATGTCCATGCCCGCCTGGATGGCGTGGTAGAGGAACGCGGCGTGCATCGCCTCCCGGACCGGGTTGTTGCCCCGGAACGAGAAGGAGATGTTGCTCACCCCGCCGCTCACCTTGCAATCGGGAAACCGGCGCTTGAGCTCTCGCGCGGTCTCGATGAAGGAGATGGCGTAGTCGTTGTGCTCATCCATCCCGGTGGCTACGGTGAGGATATTGGGGTCGAAGATGATGTCGCGGGGCGGGACCCCGACCTCCTCCGTGAGGATCCGGTGCGCACGGGAGAGGATCGCGACGCGACGCTCCGCGGTGGTCGCCTGCCCTTCCTCGTCGAAGGCCATCACGATGATGGCAGCCCCGTAGCGTCGCACCCGGCGGGCCTGCTCCTTGAAGACCTCCTCCCCCTCCTTGAGGCTCAGCGAGTTGACGACGCCCTTCCCCTGGAGGCATTTCAGCCCCGCCTCGATCACCGAGAACTTCGAGCTGTCGACCATGACCGGGAGCCGGGCGATCTCCGGCTCCGCCGCGATCCGGTTGAGGAAGCGGGTCATCGCCGCCTCCGAGTCGATCAGCCCCTCGTCCATGTTCACGTCGAGGATGTTCGCCCCGCCGTCGGCCTGACCCTGGGCCACCGCCACCGCATCCTCGAAGTCCTCGGACCGGATCAACCGGGCGAACCGCCGGGAGCCGGTGATGTTGGTCCGCTCCCCCACCATGATGAAGTTCGACTCGGGACGGATGGTCAGCGGGTCCATCCCGCTGAGCTGCGTGAACGGCCGCGGCTCCACGGGAACGTGCGGGGCGAGCCCCTCCACGGCCTCGCGGAACGCCCGGATGTGCTCCGGGGTGGTGCCGCAGCATCCCCCGATCAGGTTGACCCATCCCTCCCGGGCGAACTCGCGCAGCACAGGGGCCATCTCCCCGGGGGTCTCGTCGTAGCCGCCGAACTCGTTGGGCAGGCCCGCGTTCGGATAGCAGTGGATGAACCTGGGCGCCAGCCCGGCGAGCTCCTCGACGTAGGGCCGCATCTGCCGCGGGCCGAGCCCGCAGTTGATCCCCACCGTCAGCAGGTCCACGTGGGAGATGGAGATCCAGGCCGCCTCGACGGTCTGACCGGAGAGCGTCCGGCCGCTGGCGTCGGTGATGGTGATCGACGCCATCACGGGGACGCGCTCGCCCCGGTCGGCGAACAGATCTTCGATGGCGAAGAGCGCCGCCTTCAGGTTCAGGACGTCGAAGGTGGTCTCGGGGAGGAGCACGTCCACGCCGCCGTCCAGCAGGCCCCGGGCCTGCTCCCGGTAGGCCGCGACCATGTCGTCGAAGGTCACCGCGCGGTACCCCGGGTCGTTCACGTCCGGCGACAGGGACGCCGTCCGGTTCGTGGGCCCGATGGATCCGACCGCGAAGCGGGGCCGGTCCGGCGTCCGGGCGGTCATCTCCCGGGCGGCCTCCTGGGCCAGGGCGGCCGCGGCCCGGTTGATCTCGTACACCCGCCCCTCGAGCCCGTAGTCCGCCAGCGACACCGCGGTGGCGTTGAAGGTGTTCGTCTCGATCAGGTCCGCGCCGGCCTCCAGGTATTTCCCGTGGATCTCGCGGATCACGTCCGGCCGGGTCAGGCTCAGCACGTCGTTGCAGCCCTTCAGCTCCCGGGGATGCTCCGCGAGCTCCCGCCCGCGGAAATCCTCCTCCCCCAGGCCGTAGCCCTGGATGAGGCTGCCCATGGCGCCGTCCAGCACGAGGATGCGCTCGGAGAGCAGCTTTTGAAGGGTGTTCCGGCTCGCCATGGCGCCATGGTACCACCGCCGGGCCGGGACCGGCGAGGATTGCGTCATGAGCAGTCCAATTATGCAATTGGACCACCATAACTGGGGTCCAATAGGGGTTGACTAGGGACTTTCGTTGAGTATGATCTGGATTGGAATAGTCATTCACGCACCATTCGAGCCGACCATGGAACTGGACCTTCACGTCGACCGGGACGGCAACCGGCCGATCTTCCTGCAGATCGTCGAGGAGCTGGAGGCGCGGATGGACGCCGGGAACCTACCGGACCGCCTGCGCCTTCCCCCTTCCCGCGAGCTCGCCGCCCGGCTGGGCGTCAACCGCAACACCGTGGTCAGCGCCTACCAGGAGCTGATCGCGCGAGGCCGCGCCACCGCCCACACCGGCCGCGGGACGTTCCTGCGGACGGGGGGTGGCTCCGGGGAGGAGCCCCGCCCCTGGTCCGAGGCCGCGGGCACGGTGATCACTCCGGACGCGGCCGAGCTGCAGGGGATCGCCCTCGGAGAGGCACGCTTCGCCTTCGCGGCGAACTTCCCGCCCGAGGAGCTGCTGCCCTCACGGAGCTTCCGGGAGATCCTGGACACGGTGCTCCGGAGGGACGGGGCCCGCCTGCTGAATTACGGCTCCCCCGCGGGATACCGGCCCCTGCGGGAGTGGATCGCCGGCGAGATGGGCCGTCGCGGCGCGCCCGTGGACGCGGAGGACGTGATCGTCACGACGGGCTCCCAGCAGGCCATCGACCTGGCCGGCCGCGCGCTGCTGCGCCCGGGAGACCGGGTGCTGATGGAGCGGCCGGGCTTCACCCTGGCCATCGGGTCGTTCCGGGCCCAGGGGGCCCAGGTGGAGGGGATCCCCATCGACGAGGAGGGGATCCGGACCGATCTGCTCGCCCGGGCGATGCACGACCGCCGGCCGCGGCTGGTCTACCTCGTCCCGGAGTTCCACAACCCGACCGGGGTGACCCTGAGCGAGCGGCGACGGCGTCAGCTGCTGGAGCTCGCCCACGAGAACGGGGTGGCCGTGGTCGAGGACGATTCGGGGGGATGGCTGCGCTTCGCCGGACAGCCCCTCACGCCCCTGCGGGGCCTGGACCGCCACGGGCTGACGCTGTTCCTGGCGACCTTCTCGAAAATGCTGATGCCCGGCATCCGGGTCGGGTGGCTGTGCGCGCCACGGTCGCTGCGGGACCGCGTCCTCGGCCTCAAGCAGCTCACCGACTGCACCACGAGCCTGCTCCTGCAGGCGGCGGTGCACGAGTTCTGCGCCCGCGGCCTGCTCGACGAGCACCTCGCGATGGTGCGCCGGGCCTACCGGGAGCGCCGCGACGCCATGGTCGCCGCCATGCGCCGGCATTTCCCGCCGGAGATCTCCTGGACGGAGCCCGACGGCGGTCTCGCCCTCTGGGTCACGCTGCCCCGCGGGCTCGACGCCCGGGACGTGCTGGCCGAGGCGCGGTCCCGCGGCATCGTCTTCAACCCCGGGGAGCTGTTCTACGCCGACGCCCCGCGTCGGAACCACCTGCGGCTCACCTTCGGGGCGGTGACGGTGGATCGCATTCGCGAGGGCATCCGGGAGCTGGGCGACGTGCTGCGGGGCTTCGAGGATCGGCTGGCGGCGGAGCGCCGAGGCGTCGAGGCCACGCCGCTGGTATGACGAGCTGGAGAACATCCGGAGGGAGGAAAGGACGATGACCGAGAAGCGCGAAGCGAGCAAGGCCCCGCGGGAGGGCACCCTGCGGGTGAAGACCGGCCTGGCGGAGATGCTGAAGGGCGGCGTCATCATGGACGTCGTCAATGCCGACCAGGCGAAGATCGCCGAGGAAGCGGGTGCCACCTCGGTGATGGCGCTGGAGCGGGTTCCGGCGGACATCCGGGCCCAGGGCGGCGTCGCCCGCATGGCCTCCGTGGAGAAGATCCAGGAGATCATGGACGTCGTGTCCATTCCCGTCATGGCGAAGGTGCGGATCGGCCACTTCGCCGAGGCGCTCCTGCTCCAGGAAATGGGTGTCGATTTCATCGACGAGAGCGAGGTGCTCACTCCCGCCGACGAGCAGCACCACGTGGACAAGTTCGCCTTCCAGGTGCCGTTCGTGTGCGGTGCCCGGAATCTGGGGGAGGCCCTGCGCCGGATCGGCGAGGGCGCGGCGCTGATCCGCACCAAGGGTGAGGCCGGCTCCGGCAACATCGTCGAGGCCGTCCGCCACATGCGGTCGGTGACCGGGGCCATCCGCCGGCTGACCTGCCTCGGCGAGGAAGAGCTGATGCACGAGGCGAAGGAGCTGGGCGCCCCGTACGAGCTCGTGCGCTGGGTGGCCCGGGAGGGCCGTCTGCCGGTGCCGAACTTCGCCGCCGGGGGCATCGCCACGCCGGCGGACGCCGCGCTGATGATGCACCTCGGGGCGGAGGCGGTGTTCGTCGGCTCCGGAATCTTCAAGTCCCGGGACCCGGAGCGACGGGCGCGTGCGGTGGTCCAGGCGACGACCCACTACCGGGACACGGCCCGGGTGCTCGAGGCCTCCCGGAACCTCGGAGAGGCCATGACCGGCCTCGACATCGCGCAGCTGGACGAGAAGCAGCTGCTGCAGACGCGGGGCTGGTAGGACATGGTCGTCCGGATCGGCGTCCTCGCCCTGCAGGGGGACTTCGCGGCCCACGCCGCGGCACTGCATGAGGCCGGCGCGGAGGCCCTGGAGGTGCGCACGCCCGATCAGGTTGACGGTTGTGCGGGGCTCGTCCTCCCCGGCGGGGAGTCCACCACGCTCCTGCGGCTCATGGAGCCCCTGGACGACCCCCGGGGGATGTTCGCGGCGATCCGGCGGTTCCACGCCGACGGGGGTGCGCTGTTCGGCACCTGCGCCGGCGTGATCCTGCTCGCCCGCGAGGTCATCCCGGACCAGCCGAGCCTGGGGCTGCTCGACGCCCGCGTGGAGCGCAACGCGTACGGCCGCCAGCGCGTCTCCTTCGAGGCGGAGGCGCCGACCGCGGAGGGCCTCGGGGACAGTCTGGGACCCGCCGTGCCGATGCTGTTCATCCGCGCGCCGCGCATCCGGCATGCGGGTGCCGCCGTGGAGATTCTGGCCTCCTGGCAGGGCGAGCCGGTCCTGGTCTCGCAGGGTCGGGTGCTCGCCTGCACGGGCCACCCGGAGCTCGGCGGCTCCCCGGTGGTACATCGTTTCTTCCTGGATCTCGTGACGGCGAACGCCATGTCACACGGCGAACTCCCGGCCGGGCTGCCGGGCGCCGCCTGCGCTTGACAGGAGGTCGGCCCAACCCGGATCATGGAGAGGAACGAACAAGCAACCAACCGAACCGTCGCGCCGCCCCTGACAGGAGGCGAGCGAACGGGACCCCCCGGCCGCAGCGACGGATCCCACTTGATGGAGAGACCCGATGAGTCTGACTCCTGAGATGGATAGAGAGCGGAAGCAGGCGGCCCTCCGTACCCTGGAGGAGGTCAGCCGCAAGGCCAGGATCTTCGTCAGCATGCCTGCGGTGGAAGGGGTCACGCCGAGAAACCTGATGACCTCGCCCCACGCGGAGGTCATCGACGCCGGCGAGTTCGTGCCGAGGAAGCAGGGCGTGTTCCGTCTGGACGAGATCGGGCTGTCCTGCCTGGACCATGTCGGCCTTTACGGCGACGGCGTCTTCGAGGGGATCCTGATCCGCGACAACCGGATCTTCCTGCTGAAGGAGCACATCGATCGGCTCTGGCGGTCCGCCTCGCGGATCTCCCTGTCGGTCCCGTACCGGCCCATCGAGCTGACCATGAAGATCCTGGAGACCGCCCGCCAGGTCGCGCTGGCGGATCCGGATCGCGGCTACATCCGGCTCGTCGTGACCCGGGGGATCGGCGACCTGGGCATCAACCCGGCGAAGTGCATCGGCGCCACGGTGTTCTGCCTGGTCTCCACCATCGGCCTCTACCCGAAGGCGATGTACGAGTCGGGGATCTCCCTCGGGGTGTCCAAGTACATCCGCCAGCCCGACGACACCATCATCGACCCCACGGTGAAGAGCAACAACTACCTGAACAACGTCCTCGCCCTGCTGGAGGGAACCCAGGGCACCCGGCACATGGAGTCGCTGATCCTCACGCGGGACGGATTCGTCGCCGAGGCCACGGTGGACAACCTCTTCCTGGTCCGCCGGGAGCCCGGCTGGGAATCCGACCCGTCGCGCGTCCTCATCGAGACGCCGCGCCCGGAGTACTGTCTCAATGGCATCACGCGGGCCCTGACCATCCGGTTCGCCCGGGAGATGGGCTACCGCGTGGACGATCACGCGGACATCCTGCCGATGAACCTGATCGGCAAGGACCGGGAGGTGTTCATGACCGGCACCGGGGCGGGGATCATGCCGATCGTCGCGGTGACGGACCACCCCGTCGGGGACGGCCACCCCGGTCCGATCAGCCGGAGGTTCATCGAGCGCGTCGACCAGGCGATGCTGTCGCCGGAGTACGGCCTCCCCCTGGACGCCACGGAGTCGGAGGCGCAGGAGTACCTGCTCAGCCCGGGGCTGCTCTCGGTCCCGGAGGCCGCCGAGATCCCGGCCTGAGCCGAGGCGGCCGAGGACCGGCGCGCCACCGTTGAGCGAGGTCCGGCGGTCGCCGGAGGGGAGGGAGAGCTTCCCCTGCCGGCAATGCGGCGCCGCGCTGGAGTACGCCCCCGGCGCGGACGCCCAGCAGTGCCCCTACTGCGGCCACGAGCAGGTCCTGGACCCGCCCGTGGCCGCCGTCCAGGAGCTGGATCTCCGGACGTACCTGGAGCGGGCCGTCGACGAGGCCCCGACGGTGGAGGGGCCAGCCGTCGACTGTCCCTCCTGCGGTGCGCGCACGACCCTCCCGGCCAACGAGACCGCTGGAGTCTGTCCGTTCTGCGGCACGCCGGCGGTCGCCGTCTCCCGGTCTCACCGCGCCATCCGTCCCAATGCGCTCCTCCCCTTCGGGGTGGACCGCGATCGCGCCCTTGCCGCGTTCCGCGACTGGGTCCGGCGGCTGTGGTTCGCTCCCGGCCGCCTCCGGCGGGACGCCCGGTCCCACGACCGCCTGCAGGGTGTGTACGTCCCCTACTGGACCTACGATTGCCGTGCGACCACGGACTTCGAGGGCCTGCGCGGCGACGCCTACTGGACGACGCAGACCTACACCGCGCGGGTCAACGGCCGGTCCGTGACCCGGACGCGACAGGTCCGCCGCATCCGCTGGAGCCCTGCCTCCGGACGGGTGGTGGATCGGTTCGACGACGTCCTCGTCCTGGCCAGCGGCTCCCTCCCCCGGAAGCATGCCCGGGCGCTGGAGCCCTGGGACCTGGCGGCGCTCGTCCCCTACCGGGACGAGTACCTTTCCGGGTTCCGGGCGGAGGCCTACCAGGTCGGTCTCGCGGACGGCTTCCGGGAGGCCACGGGGATCATGGAGGAGCGCATCCGCCGGTCGGTACGCTCCGCCATCGGCGGTGACACGCAGCAGATCCTGTCCCTCCGCACCCGACACGAGGATCTCACCTTCAAGCACGTCCTCCTGCCGGTCTGGCTCAGCGCCTACCGCTCCGGCGGACGGACCTTCCGCTTCCTCGTCAACGCCCGCACCGCCGAGGTGCAGGGGGAGCGGCCCTGGAGCTGGGTGAAGATCGCCCTGACCGCCCTCGGGGGCCTCGCGTTGATCGCCGTGCTACTCTGGCTGATGAGCCTCTGAGCGGGAGAGCCCCCGATGAGACCCGAGACCGCGCGACGCGCCCTGGCCTGGCTGCTCCGGATCAACGGCGCCCTCGCCTGCCTGGCGATCGTCGCGGTCTTCTTCCCGACCGTCTGGATCGATGCGGGCTCGCGGCTGGCGGGGCTCGGCCCGTTTCCCGACACGGTCCTCACCCAGTACCTCGTGCGCTCGGTCTCGGCGATCTACGCGCTGCTCGGCGCGCTGGTGCTCTACCTCGCCGCCCACGTGGAGCACCACCGGCAGCTCGTCGTGTTCGTGGGATGGCTCACCGTCGCCCTGGGCGCCGCGCTGACGGGCATCGACTTCAGCCTCGGCATGCCGGCCAGCTGGAGCTGGGGCGAGGGTCCGCCGACGGTCGTCGTGGGTGTCGCGATCGTCTGGCTGGGGCGGCTCAGCGCTCCGGGCGGATCATCCGCAGGGTCGCCCAGCCGCCGGTGAGGTTGCGGGCGTCGTAGCCGTTGAGCCGGAGTGCCCGGGTCGCGTAGTAGGCCCGCTGCCCGACCTGGCAGTACACCTGCACCACGCGGTCCGGCGGCAGCTCGCCCATCCGCTCCCTGAGCTGCCCCAGGGGGATGTTCACCGCACCGGGGACGGCCCCGCGGTCAAACTCCGACGGCTCGCGGACGTCGAGGAGCACCGCGTCCCCTCCGGCCTGCTCCCAGGAATCCACCGGCGCATCGCCGCGCAGGGCGTTTGCCGCGATCATCCCCGCCAGGTTGACCGGGTCCTTCGCCGCTCCGAACTGGGGGGCGTAGCACAATTCCGCCTCCTCCAGGTCGAACACCGTCGAGCCGCGCTGCAGCGCCATGGAGATCACGTCCACGCGCTTCTCGACCCCCTGCGTCCCCGTCGCCTGGCACCCCAGGATCCGCCCGTCCCGGTCGTCGAACAGCAGCTTCATGTGGATCGGCCGGGCGTCGGGGTAGTAGTTCACGTGGTGCCCCGGGTGCAGGTAGACCATGCCGAAGGAGCACCCGGCCCGGCGCAGCGCCTTCTCGCTGGCCCCGGTGGAGGCCAGGACCATCCCGAACGCGCCGCAGACGGACGTCGCCTGCACGCCGCGGAAGCGCGTGTCCCGACCGAAGATCGCGTCGGCGGCGACGCGTCCCTGG
>JASFRI010000049.1:0-16037 GCA_050115015.1 Acidobacteriota bacterium | reverse complement strand
ACGCGCTCCGCGGCACCCTCCGGGATCCTCGTCAGCTCCGGGTTGATGCCGTTCAGGATGGTGACCATCTTCTCCGGGTCCATCCCGCGCCCGATGAGGGTGCGGCGCAGGTGCTCGGAGGTCGTCACGATCCGGTCGCACATCGCCGCCATGCGGATGTCCCCGTCGAAGAAGAGCCGCTGCAGAAGGGGAGGCAGAAAGGGCAGCGCCTGCCGGTCGATGTAGTGCAGCGTGGTGATCAGGCGGCAGCGCCCCGCCAGCCGCGCCGCCAGCCGCCCGTAGACGTTGCCGCTGATCATGTGGGTGTGCACGATGTCGATGCGGTGCCGGCGGATGACCCGCCGCAGGCCCCACAGCGGCCCGGGGTCCCCCCGGAACCGCTTCGGGACCACGTGCACCGGCGCGCCCAGCCGCCGTGCCTCGGCCGCCAGCCGCCCCTCGGCGAAGACCGCGACGGACTGCCGGACCTCCCGCCCGCGGAACCCCTCCAGCAGCGACGCCACGTGCCGCTCCCCGCCACCCCAGATCGCGCCGGCCGTCACCTGGAGGACGTTCAGGAGGCCTCCCGCCCCCTCCGGCGGCATCAGGGGCGTCGACCCGGAGGGCACCGCATCACGGCCTGCCGACGCGGGGGATGACGCCGAGCACCTCGATCTCCTGGCGCTCCAGGTCGAACGCTCCCTTGACGGGGTCCCGCCAGTACTCCAGGAAGAGCGGCAGGCCGATCGCAGCGCCCGCCGCCACCCCGCAGCCGACCACGAGGATGATCAGCATGCTGGGAAAGTCCGAGCTGGCCTTGGAAGAGACGTGGGCGTGGTCGAGGACCTTGAAGTCGAGGGCCGAAATGCCGGCCTGCGCCATCACCTCCATCTCCTCGGAGGTCTGCAGCAGGCCCTGGTAGAGGCCGCGGTAGATGTTCACCGCCATCGTCAGCTCCGCGAGGGCCAGGTCCTTCGCGGGAAGCGACACCAGCTCCTCCCGCAGGTCCGCGATCTCCGCCCGGGTGCGCTCCCGGTCCGCGCCGAGCCGGCGCACCACGTTCAGGATCTCGGTCCGCAGCGCGTCGCGCAGTCCGGCGATCTCCTCGTTGAGGTTGATGACGTCGGGATGCTCGGGGGTGCGCTCGGTGACCATGACGCCCAGCTTCACCTCCTCGTCGTGGAGCTGGGACCGGAGGTTCTGGATCACGGGGTTCTCGGCGATGCTCCCGGAGTTGATGGAGACGGTGCGCTCCGGATCGAGGGCCGCCTCGGCGAGCTGGCGCTCCAGGACCAGGATCTCCCCGCTGAGTCGCGACTCCTCCGCGGTGAGATCCTGGAGGTCGAGGGTCTTGGCCTTGATGTCCTCGCTCAGGGTCACCCCTCCCTGGGCCTCCTGGAAGGCCTGCAGCTCCGCCTCCGCGGCGTCGACCTTCTGCCGCGCCGCCTCCAGCTCCGAGCGGTAGGCCTCCCGCGTCTCGTCGCTGGCCCGCGCGGTCGCCTCCACCAGGCGCTCCCGCGCCCGGACCACCATGGCGTTGGCGATGTCGGTGGCGAGCTGCGGGGTCTCCCCGTGGATCTTCAGGCTCACGACCTGGGAGTCGGGCAGTGCCTTCACCTCGAGCCACGACGTGAACCCCTCCCGGAAGTCCTTCGCCGCGCGGTCGACCCAGTCGGGCTCGCCGGGCTTCAGGATGCCCAGAGCCTCGAGGAGCGCGTACGGGGACATCGCCACCCGCACGATGGCCATCTTGATCGAGTCGCGCATCGTCGGCGGGTCCTGCACCTTTCTCCGGAGCCGCTCGTCCAGGCCGAACTGCCGCACCATGTCGTACGCGAGCCCCTTCCCGCCGAGCATGAGGGATAGGTTCTCGCTGCTGTCCGCCGCCGGGGCCGGCGTGCCGGCGCTGCCGAAGGGCGTCTTCACCGGCGCGGCGGTCTGCTCGGCGAGCAGCAGGACCTCGGCCTCCCAGGTCGGGGTCAGCAGGTATCCCGCGAAGAGGAAGAGGAACAGGACCGCGCCGAAGATGGCGGCCATGAGGCCCCAGCGCCGCAGGAGAACGTAGACCAGCCCCCGCGTGAACGCTTGTCGATCGGTCATGTCCATCGCTTCTCCCGAAGCGCCGTCCGGCTCATCCGGACGACGGGTTCTGACGCCTCCGCGGAGCCTCCTCGACCGCTCCCGCCCGGAGACCGGGGATCTCGTCGACCAGCGACGCGTACGCCCGGATGAACTCCGGGGCGTACACCTCCCAAGTGTAGCGTTCCCGGGCCAGGCGAAGGGCATTGCCCGCCATCCGCCGCTGCAGCCCCGGTGTCCCGGCGACCCGTTCGATCCCGTCGCAGATGCTGGCCGGATCCGTCTCGTCGACGATGAAGCCCCACTCCCCCTCCTCGAGGATCTCGCGGACCTCGCCGATATCGCTGCCCAGCACCGGGACGCCGGCGGCCATCGAGTCGAACAGCTTCGTCGGCGTGATGTGGCGGAACCAGCGGGTCCGCCGGGCGAGCACCAGGGACAGGTCGAGCCGGGGGTAGAGCTCCGGCATGTCGTGGGCGTCGAAGGGGCCGTGGACGGTGATCCGGTCGCCGAAGGGCGCCACGAGGCGTTCGAAGGTCGGCCGGTAGCGCTCGAATACCCGGCCGGCGAGGTAGAGATGATAGCGGGTCCCGTCCTCCTGCCCGCGCCGTCGGTCCAGCAGCAGCCGGTAGGCCTCCAGCATCTCCTCGATCCCGTTGTCCTCGTAGATGGTGCCGAGCCGGCCGACGACGAACACGTCCCGGGGTGGGCGCTCGACGTCCCGGGGGATCATGCTGCGGTTCGGGTACGAGCCCACCTGCACGAGCCGGTCGACGCCGTACCCCTGGAACTTCCGGACCTGGAACCGGTTGTGGACGAACACCCGGTCCGCCCGGCGGGCGATCCCGCGCTCCAGGGCGTTGACCGGGGCCAGGAGCCAGCGGTAGCGCGCGGACCACAGACCATAGTACTCCGGCTCGCACAGGTCGAGCACCAGCCGCTTCCCCCGGCGGCGGGCGGCCAGGAACGCCGCCAGGACGGCGTCCAGGTTGAAGCAGTGGATGATGTCCGGCGGCTCGCGGGAGAGCATGCCGTAGACCGCCCGGTTGAAGCGGACGACGTTCCCGGCGTTCCTACGGGGCCCCTTCCCGACGGGTGCCGGAATGCGGATCCGCCGGATCCGGAACCCGTCCCGTTCCTCCTCCTCGGGAAGGCCGCACTCCCGGTCCCAGGCCAGCAGAGTCACGTCATAGCCGCGGGAGGCGAGCGTGCGAAGCTGGTTGTGGACCCGGAGGTAGCGCCCCTGACAGGGGTCGAAGCTCATGCCGAACACCGCCGCCACCTTCACGCTCACCGCCATCCTCGCCACCCGGACCTCACGAGGTCCCGGCCTGGAGCCGCCGCCGGAGCAGCTGCCGCAGCAACTGAACCACCGGCCGGTTCAGGAGCGCCTGCACCAAAAGGTAGGCGGCGGAGCCCACCAGGCCGAACAGCACCAGCTGCCAGAACGGTCCCGCGGAGGCGCTCCCGAACCGCGGGCCCAGGAGATGGGCGCCCCCGAAGGCGCTCGCCGCCGCCAGCACCGACACGAGCAGCGACAGCAGGACCGGTCGCGAGCGCAACGCACCGATCTGCCGCTGCACGAGGTGCCAGAGCAGGAAGGACCGGACCGCCGCGACCAGCGACGTCGCCAGGGCGATCCCCCCCTGCCCCATCCATCCGATCAATAGGGCATCCAGCACCGTGTTCGCCACCACCGCGACCAGCCCGACCTTGAGCGGCGTCGCCGAGTCCTTCAGCGAGAAGAACGTGCCATTCAGCAACGGCGTCAGCAGGAACGGGACGATGCCGAGGCTGTAGAAGAGCAGCGCCTCCGCGGTCGCCGCGACGGCGTCGGCGTCGAAGGCGCCCCGCTGGAACAGCACCCCCAGCAGCTCGAACCGGAAGACCACCAGGAAGGCGACCAGGGGCAGGAGGAGGAACGCCAGGGCCACCGCCAGCTTCTCCAGCCCCGTCCGGATCCGGTCCACCTCCCCGCGGGCGGCCCGCCGCGAGAGCGCCGGGATCATCACCCGGCCCACCGGCAGGACGAATAGCCGCACGATGGTCATCACCGCGCGGTGCGCGTAGGCCAGGCTGGAGATGAACCCCGGCCCCAGGAACGACGCGAACACCCGGTCCACCATGAGGTTGAGCTGCAGGCACCACGAGGTCAGGACCCGGGCGGAGACCATCCCCGCGATGGTCCGGAGGCGAGGGTCCCGGAAGGGGACGCCCGGCGCCAGCAGCCGCCGGACGCTCCGCAGGCGGGTGCCCTGGAGGAGGAGGCGGGCGAGCGCCCCCGCCAGCAGGCCCCAGGCCAGCGCCGGCACCCCGAGCCGGCCCGCGAACAGGACGAGGCTGAGGGGACCGGCCAGCGAGTGCAGGATCATCCCCGCCGCGGGCAGCCCGTAGCGACCGGCGATGAAGTCCATGGTGGACAGGAACGAGGCCGCGAAGGTGACGAGGATCATCGGCGCCAGGATGTGGATCAGGGCCGCCACCTGGGCCGACGCGCCCCCCTCCAGGCCCGGCACCAAAAGGCCCGCGATCCACGGGGCACCCAGGGTCAGCACGACGGTCACCGCCAGCGCACCGTAGAGCCCGATGCGGCAAAGGGTCGCCGCGATCCTCCAGGCGGCCTCCTCGCCGGACTCCTCGGACTCGTGGACGAACACCGGGACGAAGGCCAGGTTCAGGACGGTCTCGATGGGGCCGATGAACAGCAGGCAGGCGGCCTGGGCCGCGAAGAAGGCATCGGTGCCCGCCGACGTCCCGAACTTCGTGGCCAGCAGGATCGCCTGCAGCAGCCCGAGCGCCATGGTGGCCAGCCGCGCGACGAGGAGGAGGACGGCCCCCGAGAAGAGCCGGCCTGCGCCGGGCGCCCGGGTCTCCGGGCTCTCATCCATGCAGGAAGGCGGGGACCCGGGAGCGGTGGCGGTTCAGCACGACCCCGGCGAGGGCGCCCCCCAGTCCGGCGATCTCGTCGCGGATCGCCGCCACCGCGCGGACGCTGGTCCGCTCGCCGTCCACCACGAGGATGACGCCTTGGGCCAGGGGCACCCAGAAGCGCGTCAGGAAAGCCGGCATCGCCGGGGCATCCACGAGGAGGAAGTCGAACCCGGCGGCCCAGCCGGCCGGCGCACGGGCCGCCTCCGGCAGGTCCAGGAAGGCGTCCGGGACCTGCACCCGGACCAGGGGTGGCTGGCCGAAGCGCAGGGCGCCCCCGGATCGGAGGCTGTCCTCCAGGGGGATGACGTCGGGCCCCGATCCGGAGGGACCCGCCAGGGCGAGCACCGTGCGCTTCCCCGCCTCCGCGAGGATCCGGGCCACCGCGGCGGCCACCGAGGAGGTCCCGTGCCCCGACGCCGGGCCGCAGAACAGGAAGACCCCGGCACGACCCGCGCCGGTGGACGCCGAGACCTCCGGGGGCGCCCCCGGACTCGCCATGATGAGCCGGCCCGCGAGATCGCGCACCGCCGGCTGATCGGCGAGGTCCGCCGGGACGGATGCGCCGGAGCGACCTCCGCGGAGCCGCCGCAGGAGGTCCGACAGCCGGTCCCGGAGCCCGGCGGCCATCCAGCCCCGCCCCGCGCCGTCGGTTCCCGTGGTCGCGTCGCTCAATTGGCCACCGCGACCGGGCGGTTCGGCCCGTAGCTGATGTTCTGTCCGAGCCAGACGCCCCGGAGGATCTCGGTGAATGGACGGATCGTCCAGAAGACCTGCTGCATGAAGTTGCCGGCGTTCGCGATCGAGGTCGTCGGCACGTAGATCACGTCCCCCCGATGGATGGGGTAGTCGTGGTCCAGGTTGCCGTCGCGGATCATCTCCGTGAGGTTGATCGTGGCCGCCATCTCCTCGGCCTCGCCGCTGGCGGGCCGCACCAGGACGATCCGGCGCAGCTCCGCCGCCTCGGTGGTCCCCCCCGCCTGCGCGAGCAGATCCGTGAGGCGGGTGCTGCCGTCGCTGAGGTAGATGCCCGGCCGCGTGACCTCGCCGAGCACCGCGACCTTCTGTCCGCCGAAGCCGAGGACCTCGACGCTGACCTGCGGGTCGAGGATGCGTCCCGGCAGCGCCGACTGCCGGATCGACGTGCTCACGGCGGGCTTCAGGAGGTAGCGGGACAGCCGCCCGGCGATCGCCGCGTTGGCCTCCTCCACGGTGAGGCCCGCCACCGGCACGTCCCCCGCCAGCGGAAGCTGGATCCGGCCGCTGGACGGAACCTTGGCCACCGTGTCCAGCTCCTCGTGCCGGAACACCGCGACCCTCAGCTCGTCACCCGTCTGGATGCGCTGGTCGGCGGCGGTCTCGAGGCCCTGGATGAGCCGCTCGCGCAGGTCCGGGATGCTCAGGTCATGGACCGGGATCTCCCCGACCATGGGGTAGTAGAGGACCTCCTCCGGCCCGACCCGCAGGGTGCGCTCCAGCTCCGGATAGCCGTAGACCACGATCCGGATCTCGTCCCCCGCCGACATACGGTAGGTCGAGGGCGTGGGATCCCGCTGCTCGGGGGGAAGTTCCGCGGTGAACCGCGGCTTCGGGGAGGAGCAGCCGGCGACGCCCAGGAGGACGGCCCCGAGGATCGCCGCTCCGGTCGCCGGGCGGATTCTGGGTTGGAGCGGGCCGATCATCGAAGGGGCCAGGGAGAACCGGGCTCGCCCGGGGGGGCGGGGACGTCCGGGCGGGGGCATCCCGCCGGGTGCGCATTTTCTGACGTTAAAGACGATAGGCCCCCGCCCCGGCGGTGTCAACGGGTACGCGGCGGCGGGCCGCCCGTCCGGCTGTTCAGAAATTACATAGGCAAATTATAGAATTTGTATTTTATTTTGTTATTTTTACATATTCACATCTCTACTGCTTTCCGGGGGTTGCCCCGGGGCGTACGGGAACGAACCCCCGTGCAGCGCTAAACTCCGGTGGAAAGGCCCCCCGACGGATCGTATCTAGATAGTGCGGGGGGAGGTGCCGCCGCCCGCTGGGGAGGACCAGGCTTCATGTTCAACGACTGCTTCGGGGGGGGGGCGCGTACGTGGCGGACCCTCGCGGCCCGGCCGTTCCTGGCCGCCGTCCTCCTCCTGGCCGGCAGCCCCGCCTTCCCCATCGGCGTCTGGGAACCCATGGGCCCCTTCGGCGGCGACCGCTTCGTCGTCCGCCTCTCCCCTTCCGTGCCGGGCACCGCCTTCGTCATCGGATACCACGCCGTCCACCGGACCCGCGACGAGGGGGAGAGCTGGGAGCTGACCATCGATCCAGACATGGCGCACGACGACTTCATCGACCTCTCCTTCGGCCGCACGGACCCCGATGAGATCCTCGTCGCCGGTGCCACGTCCGGAGTGTGGTACAGCCCGGACGAGGGGGAGACCTGGGAGCAGCGGGACGCCGGCCTCCCGTACATCGAGGGGGAGCCGGATCACTTCTCCGTCACGTCCGTGGTCGTCGCTCCCGGCGACGTGGCCCTCGCGAGCCTGTCCGCC
Source organism: Acidobacteriota bacterium (assembly GCA_050115015.1). Taxonomy (GTDB): domain Bacteria; phylum Acidobacteriota; class Polarisedimenticolia; order CBDVAL01; family CBDVAL01; genus JASFRI01. The sequence continues at coordinate 8,523 of JASFRI010000049.1, read as the reverse complement.
GAGATCGCCGATGGGCTGCCCCCGCATCTGGTGTACCGGTCCGACGACATGGGCCTGACCTGGGTGCCCGAGGACACGGGATTCGCCCCGCTCCTCGCAGGCGAGAAGGTGGTGTCGCTGCTGAGCGCCGACGCGGTGGGCGGCACATGGGCGATCCTCTACGGCCAGGGGGTGTACCGTCATGATGGCGTCGTCTGGGAATCGCGGAATGGTGACCTGCCCGCCGAGGCCCTCCGGACGACCTTCCTCGCCCATGACCCGACGGATCCCGACCGACTGCTCCTCGCCACCGAGGACGCCTGGGTCTTCGAGTCGACGGATGCGGGGCTCTCCTGGAGCCAGCTGCCGCTGCCCACCAGCCTGGCGGGGCTGCCGCGCCTCCCTCTGGCCTACACCGCCGTGATCGACCCGAACAACACGGACCTGGTCATGGTACGGACGAACGACACCGACGGGTCCATCGAGCACCCCCTCTTCCGGCCCGCGCCGGACCAGGAGACCGGGGCCGGCCTGTACGTCTCCGCGGACGGCGGCAGTTCCTGGGTGCGGCGGACGGTCTTTGCCTTCCGGCTCGTGCCGGATCCGTCCAGCGTGGTCGAGGACGTGGTTCCCGGGCTCGGCATGCTGCGGCGTTCCGCCCTCTGGTACAAGACCGCCGGCGGCCGGGACGCGATGACCACAAGCCGGGACGGCGGCCTCACGTTCCAGATCAAGACCCAGGGCATCCTGACGACCTGGGTGAACGACGTCTGGGTCCACCCGGATCCCCCCGCCGGGTACGACCGGCTGATCCTCGTGGCCTCCGAGGATGGGCTCTACATGAGCGAGGGGGTGCCCTTCGAGTGGTCCTACGCCGCCTCCGCCGAGAGCCCCGTCTACACCTGGTCCTTCGCCCAGGACTTCACGGACCCGGGAGGCGTCCTCTATTCCACGGGCAGCCCGGCCTGGAACACCCCCGAGAAGCGCGGGGTCTACCATCTGCCGCTCTCCTGCTTCGGCGGCGGGTGCATCCCGGCGGAAAGCCAGAACCTGGGCTCCACCGGCATCTGGAGGATCGCCACGACGCCGGCGAAGCCCGGCCGCATCTTTGCCGCGGCCCAGGAGGAGGGGGTCCTGTTCAGCGATGATGGCGGGCAGACCTGGTTCCCCCGCAACGAAGGGCTCAGCCTCCCCGTCAGCATCACCGACATCGAGCTGGACGGCACCGGGAACCCGCTGTTCGCGTCCTTCCGGTCCTCGAACGGAAACCCGGGGACGGACCCCCCGAACCAGTGGCCCCCCCAGGACCAGGAGGCGGGCGGGGTCTACTTCTGGAACGGGTTCAACGGGCGGTGGGAGCTCCTGCCGGGCCTTCCCTACGCCGCCTTCTCCCTGGACGTTGCCGCCGGCGATCCGCTGACCCTCTATGCCGCCACCTCCGCCGGCGTCTACCGGTACGGCTTCCTGAGCGGCTGGCAGCTGGTCTCCGGACCGATCCTGATCAACGACGTGGAGCTCGACCCCGCCCGGCCGGACTACATCTACGCGGCCTCCCGGATCGGCGTGTTCCGCACCACCGACGGCGGGGCGAGCTGGCAGGACATCTCCGAGGGCCTGCCGGTCCGAACCGTCTACTCGCTGGAGCTGGATCCGACGGACGGGACGCTCTACGCCGGCACCGAGGGAGGCAGCATCCTGCGGCTGCTGGCGGACCCTGATCCCGAGCCGGTCATCCTGACCTCGCCGGCGTCGATCGACTTCGGCGCCGTCCCCGTCGGCGGGTTCAAGGGCGAGCGGAAGGAGACCATCACGAACACCGGCGAGGCCGACCTCATCCTGACCGACATCGCCTCGTCGGACCCGGCATTCACCCTGCTCGGCCTGCCGGGATTCCCGTACCGGCTCACCCCGGGCAACGAGCTCCGCTTCACCGTCCGGTTCCAGCCGACGGAGACCGGACCGGCCGGCGGGACGTTGACGGTGACCGGGAACGCGGTCAACAGCCCCGTCGCGATCCCCGTGAACGGTGACGCCTACGACGCCACGGGGTTCCTCCGGCTGACGGTGGACCCGCCGGAGGCCGCGTGGGTGATCACCGCCCCCTGGGGAGGGACGTTGCCCCGTGTCGGCGGCGTGCCGCAGATCCCGTTGCCCACCGGCATCTACTCGATTGAGTGGCAACCCGTGGAGGGGTACCTGCCGCCCGCGGAGCAGCCGATGCAGGTGGTCATCCAGAGCGGCGAGCTCACCGAGGTGGACGCCGTCTACCAGCCGAACCCCGGCGAGTTTTCCCTGGGGTTCGCGGAGTACCTGGTCCTCGAGGACGCGGGCTCCCTCTACGTGGACGTGATCCGCACCGGCGGGACGAGCGGGGAGGTCTCCATCGTCTACGAGACGGAGGGCCAGACCGCCACGCCGGAGGCCGATTACTGGGAGACGTCCGGGACGCTGACCCTGCGTGACGGGGAGAGCAGCGGGGTCCTGGAGATCCTGATCAACCCCGACGCGATCACCGAGGCGGCGGAGACCTTCCTCGTGCGGCTCTCCAGCCCGACCGGGGGCGCCGTCCTGGGGACACCGGACACCGCGCTGGTGACCATCGTGAACCGGGACCCTTCCATCGGGGACGTCAAGACCGGAACGAGTATCCAGCCAGGAACCCGAACCGGTCGATCATCTCCGTCTTCACCCGATCGACCCGGTCCGCGGTCCAGACTCCCGAGTCCCTAGTCTTCCGCGGCCTCGGGAACACGAGGCGCGAGCAGCGTTCCAGGTAATCCGGGCCCGCGGGCACGCCGATGTGACGACAGATCCCCTCGAGGATCGGAACCGGCTCCGCCGTGAGGTCCTCGAGCCGGATCGTGTGGACGGACCCCTCGGGCAGCGATCCCATCACCCGCTCCACCATCTCCATGGACTGCACCCCCCAGCCCATGGCCTCCTCCAGCGAGGTGGCCTCGCCGCGCTCCTCCCTGCGGCGGATCCCGGTCGTGAGGATGTCGTAGGGGTTGCGGACAACGTGCAGGACCCGGACGGGGATGCCGACGGTGCCCAGGAGACGGCCCAGCAGCTCCGGGTGCCGTCGCAGCCGGGTCGCATCCCGGGCGCCGTCCTTGTCCCCGATCACCTGGAGCCGTCGGAACCGGCCTTGCGCGCCCCCGGGAACGCGGTAGTCGTACCCCTGGAACCGACATCCGTCGCGAACGAACCTCCTGTCCCGCTCCAGGATCAGCGAATAGACTTGTCCGCGGCGGAACCCATGGCGTATCAGCCCCAGAGCGCCCAGCTCGTTGGAGATGACGACGTCCGGGTGCGCGGTCAGCAGGGCACAGATGAGGGTATGACCCGTTCTCGGGTAGCCGAGGAACTGGCAGTAGGTCCGGACGTCAGCGAAGGTCCGGCGATGGGCGACGGCACCGGGAAGGGAGCGCAGGTAGTTCCAGCCCAGGCTCCCGGCGCGGCGCGCCCGCCTCAGAAGCCGCATGAAGCAAGCTCCCCACGGAGAAGGGCGTACACCGGCGCCGATCCTCTCCCGCTGGGCGACGCGGTGTCAACTCGGCGGGCTCACTCGCAGTCGAGGAGCACCGACATGCGAAGCGCCGTCAACGGACGCGGCGGCGGGTTGTCGTGCTGGAACAGCACGGGAAGGCGGGAGCCCGGCCCTGCCGGGAATCGTTCCGGGCTGGACACCCGGCGGCGGCCCGCCCGGTCCGCGGCGCCGATGCGATACCTGGGCGTCCACTCGCGCAGGTACGGGTCGAACGCCGTGCCGAACACCGCCCCGAGGTGGTCGGAGAACACGTAGACGAAGCTGGGGCCGCCTCCGGTGGACGTCGATACGTTGCTGTAGCCGCCCTCGCCGAGATACACGGACGGCCCCCATCGACCATCGGGGCTCCCGCCGTACGAGGCGTAGTGGATGCCGTCCGGCCCCTCGAAGGTCAGGTGCAGGCCGCCGGCATCGTCCCGCGCGACGCTCCAGTGCCGGTAGCTGTTGGGGCGGGGGAACGGAGGTCCGTGCTGGATCAGCTCGGCGGCGCTGCCCTCCTGGAGCAGCCACCCGGCCTCGGGATCCGGGGCGTCGTCCGGACGGAAGTTCCATCGCAGCGACTCCCCCGTCGCGTCGTGATCGTAGTAGACGACGGCGACGGCATCCGAGGACCCCACCCGCGTCGTGGTGATCCGGGCGTTTCGACGCGGGTACGGGCTGACCTGCCCGAACCGCATGGGGGACTCCCGCCAGTCCCGGCCTCCGTTCTCGCTGACCGAGTAGGCGATGGCATACGTGCCCCAGAACAGGCGGACGTAGGCCACGAACAGGCGCCCGGCGGAATCCCGGGTGATGGTGGCGTTCAGGTGGCGGACGGCATCGCTGGAGGCCATCACCCGCACCGGCTGCGCCGGCCACCGCGTCCAGCGGCCGCGGCCTCCGTAGACGAACCGGTGCACCGTCACGTCGGCCACCAGGTCCCACTGCCGGGCGGAGACCACCAGCACCAGGTCCCCGGTCTTGGTGAGAAAGCCGTCCCCCGAGAGGTAGGCATCGTCGCCATCGGCACCCGCCACGTCGGCGACGTGCTCCCAGGGTTCGACGGCGTCCATGGAGGTCCGGTAGAGGGAGAGGTATCGGCCCAGATGCCCTCCCTGCTGGACCAGCGCCAGGAGGTACCCGTCGTGCAGCCACATCCGGCGCATGAACCTCGGGCTGACGATCCCCTCGACGTCCCCCTCGAGACCCGTCCCGAGGTTGCGGACGGCGGACGCACAGGGGCTCGCCGCCCGGGCGTGCGCCGGCACCGCGGCGAAGGCCGCCGCGAACACGGCGAGGCACCATGCCCGCCGGACGCTGTCTCGGACCGGATGTGCCGACATTTTCCTCACGCGGAGCCGCGGGCCCGCGGCCCGATCACCGGGGCCCGGAGCGCAATTTACGCGTTTCGGGGTGCCGGGAGCAACGGCTCGCTGCCGCGTTTTTCCCCACCGGCCGGGGAAACCGTTCCACCGCGACGGGACACCGGCGGTGGGGTGGACGGGGAGTCTCTACCCCGGCGACGCCGCCGGGGGCGGGGGAAGCAGGAGGGTCACCGCCGCGCCGTCGGCGGGAAGCGCAGCGGGCCGGGCCTGGAACGCCGTGGCGCCCCGCACGGAGTCGCGGGCGGTGCAGGGCCACCACGACATCGGCGAGGACCGTTCAGCGCGGGACGGCAGCCCCCTCCCGGACCCAGCTCCGGATCGCCCGGAACTGGCTCTCGCCGTCGAGACCGGCCTCGGCCAGCACCCGGTCGGCCTGTCCGCTGCCGAGGTAGTGTCCCCTGCGGAAGGGGTGCAGCGTGGCAGCGCGTCCGGCCTTGGAGGTGACCCAGCGGTCCATGGTGGGCAGCGTGAACCCGGTGATCCCCATGGCCCGCCGCGCCACCGACTCGGGGAAGATGCGGCACTGCTGTTCGAGGGGCAGCGCGTCGAACAGCTCGGCGCTGGCGACGTAGTAGACGTCGAGATCGAGCCCCTCCCGCTCGAGCAACGGCAGCGCATCCTGGACGAAGGCATAGGTCACGCCGCTCCCCTGGAGCACCAGCGCGCCGTCTCCGTCGCCCTTGCTCGATGCCCGCAGGCGATACACGCCCGTCGCCGCCTCCGAGGGCGGGGCCAGGCCCAGCGCCGCGCGATCCAGGATCGGCTCGGCGGGGCGGGTCACGAACGGCGCGATCACCGCCGGCCGCCGCGCCAGCGCAGCGGACACCAGCGTCCAGATCTCCGCCGGGTCCCAGGGAGTGAGCGAGATCATCGTGCCCCGCGGGAAATTTCCCTGGAGGAGCTGCAGTGCCTGCGGGTCGGCGTGGGTCGGGCCGTCCTCGCCGGTCTTGAGGCCTGCATGGGCGCAGATCAGGAAGAACGGCCGGTAGGGGTGCCCGAACACCTCGCGGGTCGCCTGGGCGCCGATGGCATGGAGGCGAGCCGCCACGTGGCCGAGGGCCGCGAGGAAGGCGCCGTAGGACGAGCCGACGCCGACGTGCCGCCCGTAGGTGGACAGGCCCGAGAGGATCCCGCTCATGGCATCCTCGCAGATCCCGCCCACCGACATCAGCCTGGCTTCCGGGTTTCGCCGGGTGTGGTAGTAGCCGGCCGGGAACTCCTCCGCCGCGACGTTGACGCTGGTCGAGCCGAGAAGGTCCGCCGCGGCCGCCAGAAACGCACCGTCGCTGGCCCGGTTGTAGTGGCGGAGGACCGCCCCCAGCTGCCCGCGCAGGGTGGTCGTGGTGCCCGGGGAGACGGCGAGCTCCGCGGGAACCTCCGGCTGGCCGGCTCCCGCGACCTCGTAGACCTCGCCGACCCGCGGCGCGCCGGCCCGGGGACGGCGGTTCGTCTCCACCAGCCGGGCGCGGGAATCGCGGAGACGGTCCGCCAGCACCTCCGTCATGCTGCCGCTCTCCTCGACGGCCCGGCGGATGACGCAGAGCGCCTCCCAGAGGCACTCCTCCAGCACGGCGTCCTCCCGTCCGCCCTGGCAGCGCTGCGTCTCGGGATCGCAGTGCGGCAGGGTCTGGCCGGTCGCCTCGACGAGCGGCGCCACCGCGGCGTGGAAGCCGTCGGAGCACAGCTTGTGGCCCGCCCCATGGGAGGCGCGCCCCTCGACGCCGTACCGCCACCCCTTCGTGGTCCGGTAGATCAGTGCCGTCGGCTGCTCGTTGTCCAGGGAGAGGGCAAGGCGCTGCGCCGCGACCACCTGACGGAAGTCGGTCCCGTCGGGGACCAGGATCGCGTTCCAGTCATGGAAATACGCCAGCTCGACGGGATCCCACTGCACGTAGTCCCCCGGCTCGCCGTCGGTGCGGCAGACGTGATCCGAGTCGATGGAGGCCTGGTTCCAGTCGATGTGGAGAAAGGCATTGTCGAGCCCCGCCGTGGCAGCCATGGCGAGCGTCTCGGCGACCCGTCCGGGTGTGAGCCCGCCCTCGCCCTCGACGATGTGGACCCGGGGCGCACCGTCCCCGTAGTAGTCCCGTGCGCCCACCGCCAGCCCGATGGAGGAGGCCACGCCGACCCCCGAGGCGCCGGTGGACAGCCACACGAACGGCGTCGCCGGCGTCGGGTGCCCGTCGAGAGCCCGGGAGCCCAGGCTCCGGAACAGGGGGCCCGTCGCGGTGGGGTTCCGGCGGAAGCCGATCAGATCTTCGAGGCGGAGCCGGTGGCGGGGATGCTCCGGGAGCAGATCCGGGGCGGCGACCCGCATGATCTCGTCCCGGAGAGCCCACAGGGCGTAGAGGCCGAGGGCCTTGTGGCCGGCAGCATAGGACAGGATGTCCGCGTCGTGACGCTCCGGGTCCGAGACGTCCAGGTCCAGGGAGTCGTAGAGGAGCCCCGTCACGAAGCGACCGGAGGAAATGGAGCCGCCCGGGTGCCCTGACGTCGGTACGTAGTTGAAGAGGACGGCGCAGAGGGCGCGGTAGATCCGGTCGTGGGTCTCCAGCGACGCGAGCTCCCCGTCGGACAGATGGGAATCGACCCGCTCGCCTGCGATGTCGATGAACGTGCCTCGCCGCTTTCCGAGGATCAGCTCCATGGCGGTCTCTCCTCCTCGAGGAAGGCCCGGAACCCCTCGCGATCCTCCGAGGCCCGGCGGATGCGCCGCACCGCCTCCTCCAGGTCCTCGAGGGCCGTCGCGATGGAGATCCGCAGGTAGTGGCGTCCCTCGGTGCCGATCGCCCCGAAGGAGGGCCGGTCCATCGTGGCCACGTGGTGACGCAGGAGCAGGAACATCTGAAAGAGCGTCGAGGGGCTCGTCCGCAGCCGGGCTTCCGGGGCGAGATTATCGTGGGCGCCGAACGCGCCCAGGTTCTCGCAGACGCCGCCGATGTTCGGGAAGACGTAGAACGCGCCGCGCGGCTTCTGACAGCTCACCCCGGGGATGGCGTTGAGACCGTCCACCACCACGTCGCGGCGGCGCTGGAACTCGGCGTTCATCGCCCGGATCGCCTCCAGGCTCTCGGGCGACTCGATGGCGACCCTGGCACCGAGCTGGTTGTAGGCCGGCAGGCAGGAGATGTAGTTGATGTTCAGGTTCTTGAACAGGGCCGCCTCCTCGGCCGTCGGGAACACCGCCCAGCCGATGCGACCTCCGGTCCAGCAATACGTCTTCGACACCCCCGAGACGAGGATCGTGCGCGCCGCCATGCCGGGGATCGAGGCGATGGAATGGTGCTCCGCCCCGTCGAAGAGGATGCTCTCGTACACCTCGTCCGAGTAGACGCGGACCTCCGCCGGTGCCTTCCGCAGGATCACGTCGGCGATCTCCTGCAGCTGCTCGGGGCTGGCGACACCGCCGGTCGGGTTGGAGGGGAAGTTCAGGATGATCAGCTTCGTGCGCTCCGAGATCAGCGGCTCCAGATCGGCCCCGCGGAGGCTGAAGCCGAGACGCTCGTCGAGATGCAGGGGCACGGGCCTCGCGCCGACGTAGCGGGTGAACGACTCGTAGATGGGAAAGCCCGGGCTCGGGTAGATGACCTCGTCCCCGGGATCGCAGTACGTCTGCTGGCAGAATCCGAT